>CAYYCA010000038.1:0-11636 GCA_964470265.1 uncultured Fimbriimonadales bacterium
AATACCGATCGAGGTTTCAAGTAGTGCAAATCGTCGGCGGGACGCCGACGCTACGAACGCGCTTCGCGTAGCGTCGGCGTCCCGCCGACGATTTGCACTACTTGAACCGCCAGCTGATATAATACAACGATAGGAACCTTCTTCCAAGCGCTCCGTTTTAGCTCCTGAAGAAGCCCTGCCAAAGCGCGTTCTCCTCGTGGGAGTGGGGAGACATCAATTATGATCAAGGTGTGGCGCTGGCGACTTGTCGTACAGGCTCGGCAAGGCGCGCAAGGTAAAGTGTTTACCCCTCCGAGTATAGCTCAGCGCCTCTCGAATAAGTTCCTCATAGGATTTGCTCCAAGGAAAAATCCCCACATCCAGGACGCGCCCCTTACCAGGCTTGGACATTTAACGCCTCCTTAGCCTTGTTATACCAGTCGGGATTTCGAGCAAGACAAAACCTGCGTGGGTGGCGCGCCCGCTGTTTTTTGCCCTCACCCCCAGCCCCTCTCCCACGGCGTGGGAGAGGGGAGTTGAGCGCGTGCGCGGCGCTGCGGGTTTCCCCTCTCCCGCGACGCGGGAGAGGAGGCAGGGGGTGAGGGCAAAAAGCACATCCCTTTTCACTCTGTCTGCTTTTGTCTCAACTGTTATACCCTTTCTGGAATCTCAAATCCCTTCGGCTGCTGCTGGCGTTTGAGCATGGCATTCGCCTCGCGGTCGCCAATGAACTGCTTGCGGTTAGGATCGAAGCGCAGGGCGCGTCCGAGCCGATAGGAGATGTTCGCCAGATGCACGAGTTGCGCCGAAATGACCCCCTCTTCGACATCGCAGTGCAGGTCGCTGACGCGGCGGCTGCGCACCGCCTGAATGAAGTTGCGATAGTGGTTCGGTTCGCCCGTGCCGCCAAGTTCGGGGAGTTGGGGGTTCTCCTTTTCCGGCAGCTCTTCCTGCGGGCTGCGGCGCGGTTTGTAGCCGTCGCCCGACGACATGTAGCCCAGCGAGCCGTACACGAGGTTGCCAATCTTTGCGCCCTGCTCGTCGTTGGTGAACAGCCCGCGCACCTCGAACACGAGGAGCGCGCCGTCTTCGTATTCGAAGGTGGCAATCTGTGTGTTGGGCGTTTCGCCCTGATCTTCGTAGCCGTAGCGTCCCCCTGTAGAATGCACTTTCACGGGGTAGCGCTTGTTCAGGAACCAGCGGGCGATGTCCACCTGATGCACGCCCTGATTGCCGATGTCGCCGTTGCCGTAGTTCCAGAACCAGTGCCAGTTGTAATGCACATAGTTCGGGTTGAACGGGCGGCGGTTCGCGGGTCCCTGCCACAGTTCCCAGTGCAGCCAGGGCGGCGGGTCGGTGTCTTTCTGGATCCCGATTGGTCCACGCGGTTTATAACACAGCCCGCGCGACATGTAGAGTTTGCCGATTTCGCCTGCCCATGCGCGTTGCACTGCGAGGCGCGTCACGGGGTCCGAGCGCGTCTGATGCCCCACCTGCACGATGCGGTTATATTTGCGCGCCGCTTGAACCATTTTCTCGCCCTCGTCAAAGCCCCAGCAGGCAGGTTTCTCCACATACACATCTTTGCCCGCCTGACACGCCCAGATAGTCAGTAGCGCGTGCCAGTGGTTCGGCGTCGCGGTGGAGACGGCGTCGATTTGCTTATCTTCCAGCAGCTGACGCAGGTCGGTGTAGAGTTTGGGGCGATTGCCCGTGCGCTGTTCGACCATCGCGCCCGCCTGCTGCAGGACGCGCTCGTCCACATCGCACAGGGCGACGATACGCACGCCTTCGATCTCGCTGAACTGGCGCATGTGCGTCTTGCCCTGCCCGTTCAAGCCGATAATCCCCACGCCGATTGTGTCGTTCGGGCTGTGGCTCCAGCTGCGCAGCACGGTCAGCCCCGCCGCCGCGCCCACAATTGCCCGACCTGACCGCTCCAGAAACGCTCGCCGTGTCATCTGCTCCATCGCTTCTCTCCTCGAGAGGGATTGAATTCGCGCCTTGCGTTCCAATTCCTGCATATCCCTTGCATTCCTGCTTGAGAAGCGGGTATAATTGGACGGCACGGGGATCGTAGCTCAGTCGGTTAGAGCGCCTGACTGTGGCTCAGGAGGTCGTGGGTTCGAGTCCCATCGGTCCCCCCAGCGCTTGGGCCGTTAGCTCAGTTGGTAGAGCAGCTGACTCTTAATCAGCGGGTCGCAGGTTCGAGTCCTGCACGGCCCACCATATCGTTTTACTTTCCCCGTCCCGTTTCTTCCATCTCCGCGCGGCGCACATTCAGGTAGAGTCCGACGCCGCGATTGGCAATCATCCCGCCTGCGATGACCATCACGAGGAGCAGGAGGATTGCGCGCACGCTCGCCCAGACGCCCGTTGCGATGCTGGGCAGGTCGGGCTGGTTCGTGGTGGGGTTGTTCATCAGTTCGCGGGGGGGCGTGGTGAACTGCTGATAGGCGAGGTAGAAGCAGCCGACCATCAGTCCCACGCCGAGCAGGGTAATCAGCAACGCCACGAGTCGTCCCAGCCAGTCGCGATGCGGTTTCATGGCGAGAGTTGTTGCAGCCCGCGCTGCGCAATGGCGCGCAGAGTCGGATTCTCGGCGCGGGCGGCTTGCTGGAGCAGGGGAACCGCCGCCGCGCTGTTGCGCTCAATCAGCGCAATCAGGGCGTAAAGGCGCGTCTGAGGGTTCTGTGCAGCCTGGAGCAGCGCAGGCTCCGCTTCGGGAATCTGGCTCAGCGACTGCGCGGCGAGGTAGGCGACGGTCTCGTTCGGGCTGCCCAGCGTTTGGATGAGGGCGTTCACGGCGGGCGCGCCGATTTGCGCGAGGCTCCGGGCAGCGTTCTGCGCCACGCCGCCGTCGGGATGGCTCAAGGCGCGAATGAGCAGGGGAACCGCCTCGGCGCGCCCAACCTTGCCCAGCGCGTCGGCGGCGGCGCGGCGCACTTCGGGTGCGCTATCATTCAGCAGCCCGCCGAGCAGTTGCACCGCCTGCGCCTCGCGGATCCCGCTGAGCGCCATCGCGACGCGCCGACGCACGGCAGGGTTCGAGCTGCGCGAAGCCTCCGTTAGATACGGCAACGCCTTTGCGCCCGCCCGCTGCAAACCCAGCGCGGCGGCGTCCGACACGGTCAGGTTCAGGTCGGCTAAGGCGTCTTTCAGCGCGCGCAGCGCGTTCGGGGTCCCAATCGCGCCCAGCCCCAGCGCGACCTGCGCCCGCGCGTCGGGGTCTTCATCGGGCGAGCGCAACGCCCGAATCAGCGCGCCCTCCGTGCGCGGGTCGGCGATGCTGCCCAAAGCAGACAAAACTACCCGACGCTTCTCCACCGGCAGATTCAAATAGGGCAAAATCGCTTCAGTGGCGCGACGGTCGCCGATTCGCCCCAGCGCGGCAATCGCGTCCAACCGCAGCCCCTCATCCTCCTTCGTGCGGAGAATCTCTAACAAGCCTGGAACGCTTTTCGAACCGAAATACGCCAGCACTTCCGTCGCGGCAGCGCGTCCGCCCGAATCTTCGAACAGCTTCAAGGCTTGCGGGATTGACTCCTCGCCGAGCGCAATCATCGCCTGCACTGTGCCGTTGCGCACTTTCGCGTCGCCGTTTTTCAGCCCTTCGGCGACAGCGGCGAGGTTCGCTTTGCCGATGCGCTTGAGCGTCTCCAAGAAACGGTCGCGTACGCGCGGGTCAGGGTCGCGCAACATCGCGAGCGCGATTTTGACCCCGTCGGCGTTGTTCATCGCTTCCACGCCGTCCGCCACACGCATCCGCGCAGGCAACTTGCGCGACTGCAGCAGGTCAAAAAAGTCGTCGCGTTGCGCCAGCGCGGCGAGCGCGGCGGTCTGCTGCGCTCGATCTGTCCCCGTCGCCTGTTCAATCAGGCGGTTCGTAGCAATATTGTTCCAGAGCGCGCTGCCCATCACGCCGCCCACTGCGAGCAGAAACACAAGCCGAACGAGCCAGCGGTTCATCAAAGAAGGTGGGTTCGCCCTGACGAATTAATTTCCTGCTTCGCCCTCCAGCAGGAACTTTTTCGAGCCGACATGGGATACAATTAGGTTAGTGGAGGACCGTATCGCGTGAGAACGAAACTGATGCGCGGGGGGCTGACCGTGCTGGCGCTTGGGTTGATGTTTGCCAGCGGCTGGCTGACCCGTAATCTTATCGCTACTTATTCACTCAAGCGCGGCTCCGAGTTGGTGGTGCAGCGGGACTTCGCGCCCGCGCTTGCCGACGCGCGTACTCCTGCGCCGAACCCCAAGGTTTCGGAGCCGTCGATGGTGAACCTATACTATCGGGTGTATAGCCTCGTGCGCGACGAGTATGTGGAGCCTGTGGACGCCGAAAAGCTGGCGTATGGCTCGCTGGATGCGCTGTTCGCGTCGCTGAACGACTCGCGCTCGCAGTTCCTGCGCCCTGAGCAGCGCGAGCAGTTTGTCCGCGCCCTGAACGGCGAGATTCAGGGGATTGGCGCCGTGCTGACGATTGTCAACCGCAAGACGACGCTCAAGGTGGGCGACGAGACCGCGCCGCTGGAGCAGAGCCTGCTGCAGGTGGTCGCCGTCGCGCCAGGCTCCCCCGCCGAGAAAGCGGGGCTGAAGCAGGGCGACCTTATCGACTCGATCAACGACAAGTGGGTCATTTCGGAAGATCCGTTCGCCGAGATTGCGCAGCTGCAGCGGATGCACAGCCCGCGCGAGCAGATTCGTCAGGCGCAAGACCGCGCCCGCCAGCGATTGCAGAACAGCATCACCTTGAATGAAGCCATCCAGCAACTGAGCCGGAACCCGAAGGACGAGAAAGAGGCGAAGCCGTTGCGCCTGACCATCAAGCGCGGCGGGCAAACGCTCAAGCTGGAGGTCACCCGCGCCACGACGAAGGTGCGCCCGCTGGAGTATCGCCTGCTGCAGGGCAAGTGGGGCTATTTGCGTCCGAACCTGCTCAACGCCGCCGCCAGCCGTGAGTTCGCCAGTGCGCTCCGTACGCTCAAAAAAGGCGGCGCGAAGGGGTTGGTGATTGACCTGCGGGGCGTGGCCATCGGGCAGCAGGAGCCTGCGCTCCAGATTCTCGGTCTGCTTGCCGCCAAACGCCAGGTGGCGCAGGTGGAGTATCGCGAGGGCAAACGCTACAAGACCCGCCCGCTCAACCTGCCCAACGCGCCGCAGCCCACGAATCTGCCCATCGCTGTGCTGGTCGATCGGGGCGTTTATAATGTGGCGGAGCTGACCGCGCTCGCCTTGAAACAAACGGCGAAGGCGCGCCTTTTTGGCATGCCGACCTTCGGCGACGCCTCACAGACGAACCTGTACCAGTTCAAGGACGGCTCGGGCTTCACGCTGACCGTCGGACGGTATCTCGGCGCAGACGGGACGAAGTTCCACCAGCGCGGCGTGCAGCCCGATGAGCGCATCGCCGCCGAACCGCGCATGCGCGGGCAGCTGGGCGGCGACCCGGTTCTCGATCGCGCCGTCAAATGGCTCGCCACACAGGAGAAGACATCATGAGAGAACGCGGACGCGCATGGATTTACACACTCTTGCTGCTGCCAGGTATGTTCCTCGGCGGATTTCTGGGGGCGGAAGCCTACGCCGCGCTCACCCGCTCGTCTGTGCCGCTCTTGGGCGCGCCCCTGCTGGGTACGCACTTCACGCGTGAGCCGTTGGACCCCACTGACGCCTTCCGCAGCGCACTCGCTGAGGTGGAAGCGCACTTCTACGGCAATCCGCCCGCCGTCGATAAACTGACCTACACCAGCATCGAGGGGATGCTGGCGGCGGTCGGCGACCCCTACACGCGCTTTATGGATCCCGACGCCTTCCGCCGCATGCAGGAAGACACACAGGGCAGCTTCACGGGCATCGGCGCGCTGCTCGAAGACGCGCCTGGCGGCGCGCGCATCGTGCGCCCCCTGCCCAATAGCCCTGCGTCCAAAGCCGGGCTGAAGGCGGGCGACATCATCATCGCCGTCGACGGCAAGAGCCTCGAGCGCATCGCCTTAGACGACGCCGTGCGCATGATACGCGGTCCGCGCTTTACCGATGTGAAACTCACCATCCGCCGCAACGGCGTGGACGAGCCGTTCACCGTCACGATTCGGCGCGACCTCGTGGAAAGCCCGACGGTCGATGTCTACCTCGAAGACGACGAGAACAAAATTTATCGCATCTGGCTGCAGAACTTCAGCGAGAAAGCCCCCACGCTGCTTGACCGCGCTCTGAATGAGATTAAGCAGAACGGCGGGCGCGCCCTTATCTTAGACCTGCGGGCGAACCCCGGCGGGCTGCTCGACTCCGCCATCGAGGTCGCCAGCCGCTTCATTCCGGGCGAGCAGGTGGTGGTGAGCGTCGTGGGCAGGCAGGGCTTGCTGGAGCGACGCTACACCCTCAAGGGACGCTACCGCAATCTGGACATGCCCATCGTCGTGCTGATGAACGGCGGCAGCGCAAGCGCGTCGGAGATTGTGGCGGGCGCACTGCGCGACCATAAAATCGCCCCCTTAATCGGCGAGGACTCGTTCGGCAAAGGGCTGGTGCAGACCGTCATCCCGACTTCGCAGAACACCGCCGTCGCCATCACCACCGCCAAGTATCTCACTCCGAACGGTACCGACCTGAACGCGAAAGTGGTGGACGGGAAGCGCGTCGGCGGTCTCAAGCCCGATATCGAGGTCAAAAATCCCGAAGACTGGCGGATGACCGAAGAGGACAAAGCGCGCGACCTGCAACTGCAGAAAGCGTTGGAGGTGCTGCGTGAGAAGCTGCACGCCACCAAGCAGGGCAACGGCGTGCTGCGCGCACAGAACGATACGGAGGTGAACCGATGATTCTCTATATGGGCGCCGACCACGCGGGCTACCCGCTGAAGGAGTTTCTGAAGAACCACCTCGCACAGCAAGGCTACGAAATCCTCGATGTCGGCGTCTATTCGGAGAACCCGGCGGACTACCCCGATATTGCCCATACGCTCACCGCGAAACTGGTACAGGAGACGCGCCCGGCGTTGGGGATTCTCATCTGTGGCACGGGGATTGGGATGAGCATCGCGGCGAACAAGCGTCCGGGCATCCGCGCCGCGAACGCGAGCGAACCCGTCTCCGCCGCGCTCGCGCGGGAGCATAACAACGCAAACATCCTCTGCCTCGGCGCGCGCGTGGTGGGACCCGAACTCGCCCGCGCCACCGTCGAGGCGTTCCTGCGCACGGGGTTCAGCCACGAAGACCGCCACCATCGGCGCGTGCAAAAACTGGAACTGAACGGAGGTGACTGCGCATCCCACACCGACTGACCGAGATTGGCCAGGCAGAGCGCGCGATTCTCGTGTTTTGCCATCACGAGGCGCATGAGGAAGCCTATTGGAGCGACGAGATGCGCGCGCTCGCCCACTCCGCCGGCGTGCGCATCGTCGGCGAAATCCGCCAGAAACGCCACTTCCCCGATGTCGCCACTTACATCGGCAAGGGCAAAGCCGAAGAACTGTTCCAGCTCGCCCGCGAGAAGGAAGCCGATGTCATCCTGTTCGATGTGGAGCTGAACCCCGTCCAGCAGCGCAACCTCGAACAGATAACGCAGACGCGCGTGGTAGATCGCACGCAGCTGATTCTCGATATCTTCGCGCAGCGGGCGCGCTCGCGCGAGGGCGCGCTGCAGGTGGAACTGGCGCAGCTGCTGTATCTGATGCCGCGCCTGTCGGGCAAGGGCGTCGCGCTCTCGCGCTTGGGCGGCGGAATCGGCACGCGCGGTCCAGGCGAGACGAAGCTGGAAATCGATCGACGGCGCATCCGCGAGCGAGTCGCCCACCTGCGCCACGAAATCGAGGAAATCCGTCGCCAGCGCGGGCATCAGCGCAGCTCGCGGCGCAAACTGCCATTCCCCAGCGGCGCGATTGTCGGCTACACGAACGCAGGCAAGTCCACTCTGCTGAATGTGCTGTCGGGCGCACAGACCTATGTCGATAACCGCGTGTTCGCCACGCTGGATCCCACCACGCGGCGCGTCATACTGCCCGACGGCTGGTCTGTGCTGCTGACCGACACCGTCGGCTTCGTGGAGAACCTACCCCCGATGTTGCTGGAAGCGTTTTACGCCACGCTCGAGGAGGTGCGCGAGGCGGACTTCCTGCTCCATGTGATCGACATCTCCAGTCCGCACTGGGAGCTGCAGCGCGACGCAGTGGAGACGACCCTCGTGGAGCTGCAAGCCGACCAGAAGCCCGTGATTACCGTGTTCAACAAGGCGGACTGCGTGCGCGACCATGCGCTGCTGCGCCAGCTCGTGGCGGAAACGCCCAACTCGGTCTACATCTCCGCCCGATTCGCGCAGGGCATCCCGCACCTGATGGATCGCATCGTGGCGACCGTGCAGGGTATGCTGGTCAGCGTCGATGTGTGGCTGCCCTATGAGGCGACCGCGCTCCTATCGGAGTGCTATGAGTACGGGCGCGTGCTATCGGTGGACTATCACGAGGACGCGATTCATCTGCGGGCGCAGGTGATTCCGTCAGTGGCGGCGCGCCTGCGGGAGAGTCAAAAGTAATACCAACTGGGGGTTCAAGTGAAACAAACTGCGTTTGCATAGGAACAGCTTCAGCTGATTGGGATTGGGGCAGTCGTTTGAGAGACTTATAACCCCGCCGCCGTCTCGCCTTCTCGCGGCTTGTGGAAACCGATAATCTGAGCCTCAATCAGGTCGCCCCACGGCGAGAGCCTGACCAAAACCCTGCACAATTGGGGATTGGGAAACTCACCAGCGGGTTTGTGCGCGCCGGTTTGCGGATCCAGCTCAATTGGGCGATTCGGATGGGGGCTTCAAGTTCTGCTGCGCACTGAAAACGCGAGCCAGGTTTTTGCCAGCGGGGTCTCAGCGGTCGCCTGCAGCCTTATCCGCGACGCAGCCTGCATTAGCTCACCTCCTCGAAATCCTTAACAACCCAGCGCACAGCGCCGTAGCCGTTGTAGGTGTCCTCTTCGGGGTCGAACACGAGGTCGAGGGTCGCGCCGGGTTCAATTGGGTAGTCGCCTCCGTCCCACAGCACGGCGTCGTAGACGATGCTCCCCTCGCCGCGCACCTTGAGAAAGAGATGCTTGCCGTCCCTGCTGGTTCGGCTGCCCACCACTTCCACGCCGCGACACAGGAACTGGGGACGCTCGTTGCCGTGGCCGAACGGCTCCAGCAGGTTCAGCTCCTGAATCAGGCGCATCGTGACGGCGTGCGCCTCCACTGTCTGGTCGATTTCCAGCGTCGGGATAAGGTCTTCGTCGGTCAGTTGCTGGTTGGCGAACTCGATGATTGTCTGGCGCAGGGCGTCGAGCTGCTCCAGAGGCACAGCGAACCCGCCTGCAGCGGCGTGTCCGCCGCACTTGATGCAAATCGGCTTCATCACGGCAATCAGCTCGGTGAGGTTCAGCTCGGGAATGCTGCGCATCGAGCCGCGCGCGATGCCCGCTTCTGGCTCAATCGTCACGGCGGCGACGGGGCGATAATAGCGGTTCATCAACTTGCCCGCCACCAGCCCTACAATCCCGTGATGCCAGCGGGGCGAATGCACTACCAGCGCGCGGTGGCGGGTCTGCCCTTCGCTTTCGACCTGCGCGATTGCCTCTCTGACGGCGTCTTCTTGATATTTCTGTCGCTCGCGGTTGTGCCTGTCCAGCGTTTCCGCGATGCGCATCGCCTCCTGTGCGTCTTCCTCCAGCAGGAGTTGCAACGCGAGGCGGGCGTCTTCGAGGCGTCCCGCGGCGTTCAGACGGGGACCAATCGCGTAGCCGATGTCGCGTGGAGTGGGCTTGCGCTTGATTTGAGCGACCTGCTTGAGCGATTTCAGCCCCGCGCGCTTCGTTTGATGGAGTTGTTCCAGCCCGTACTTGACCAGAATCCGATTCTCGCCGACGATGGGCATCACATCGGCGACCGTGCCAATCGCGACGAGTTCAAGCATCGTGTTGTAGAAGCCGTTGCGGGGCAGGTTGCGCTCGCGTAATAACGCCTCCGCCACCCGGAACGACACGCCGACGCCGCTCAGCTCGCGAAACGGGTATTGCGAATCGGCGCGTTTGGGGTTCACCACCGCGAGCGCGTTCGGCAGGTGGTCGCCCGGCTCGTGGTGGTCGGTAATCACGACCTCCAGCCCCGCGGCGTTGAGGGCGTTCACAGCCTCATGGGCGCGCACGCCGCAATCGCAGGTCAGCACGAGCCGCGCGCCTATCCGCTGCGCCGCTTCAATCGCGTTCGGGTGCAGGTCGTAGCCCTCCCGTTCGCGATGGGGCACATACGGCTGGGCAGGCACCCCCAGTTTGCGCAGGGTGGTCAGCCAGAGCGCGGTCGAGGTCACCCCGTCGGCGTCGTAGTCGCCGTAGATTAAGACAGGCTCTTTGCGCTCTACCGCCAACGCGAGGCGGCGCACGGCAGGCTCGATATCGGGCAGCAGGCTGGGGTCGGCTAAATCGCGCAGCGACGGGTTCAGGAACCGATAGGCGTCCTCAGGCTCCGTATACCCCCGCGCGACCAGTAAACTTGCAGTGGTCTGGCTCAGGTTCAATGCCTGCGCCAGCCGCTCCGCTTTCGCTTGATCCGTCGGTCGAACGCGCCATCGATAACGGGACATTGAACAGAAGTGTACCCGTTATCGGCGGGGGTCATACCGATCTATACTTCCATCAGGCGTCCAGGTCTGCTCGAAACGATGCCACTTCGCGTGTCCATCGACATAGGTATAGTTCGTCCCGCCGCTGTGCCAGAACATCGCGAGTTCCTGCTGTGGCTCGATGTAGTAGACGCTGCTGCACTCGTTCGGGAATCGCCACGCGCCGGGGTGGTAATGGTCGATCGTGGTGTTTTCTTTCACCTCGGCGATGTAGATGGTGTTAGAGGGCGACACGATGGACGCGAGGCTATTATAGCCGAGACAGTCCTGCTCGCCCCAGAGTTTGGGCAGCATCCAGAAGTTGGTTCCATAGGACACGCGACGCGGGGTGCGCTGTCCCGAAAGGGGGCGATCCCAGTTGCGACTGGGGTCGCTGGGACAGCGATAGAGCAGGCGTGTCTTCGTGTATGGCTCCAGCGTAAACAGCCATGTCCAGTACGCGCCTGCCCCCGTGTGGCTGTCGAGGGGGAACCGCTCCTCGTAGTCCTGTAGATACATCTGCACGGCAAGCCCCATCTGGCGCATATTGCTCAGACACTGGGTCTGTCGCGCCTTCTCGCGCGCCTGGGCGAACACAGGAAACAGAATCGCCGCCAGGATAGCGATAATCGCGATGACGACCAGCAATTCGATCAGTGTAAAGCCTGTGCGTTTCATAGTGATTGCCCCTAATGTGGCTTGGACATTCTTGTCCAAGCTCAACTGTGGCTGGGACAGTCCCGTCCCAGCACAAGCACGACGAAGACAGGCAGATAAGGGATGCGCCGTTTTCTGCCCTCACCCCCTAACCCCCTCTCCCGCGACGCGGGAGAGGGGGACGCGCGGCGTACGCGCTCGGCTCCCCTCTCCCACGCGGTGGGAGAGGGGCTGGGGGTGAGGGCAGACAAGCGCATACCCCTTCGCTCCGCCTGCTTTCGTCTTATTCAGCCCCTCGTCGGTATGAGTTTTTTCTGCACGGACAGGAATGTCCGTGCCACACGACAGTTTTTTCTTCACGGGCAGGGATGCCCGTGCCACAGGG
>CAYYCA010000039.1:0-11619 GCA_964470265.1 uncultured Fimbriimonadales bacterium
TTGCAGGAAGCACTACAACCGTTCGGGATTGCCCGCTGCTGCGTTCAGAATGTCAGCGTCTCGCTTTAGCAGTTCCAAAAGCGGCGCGTGAGAAGGCTCAACCGTAATCTTCGCATGTTCTTCACGCCAGTCGGTTGCGCCTTTACCCCGCCACACGCCATACAGCCGTACGCACGCCCCTGAAGCCGAGTCGATGTCGATGCGTCCATAGATGACCGAGAGCTGATAGAGCAGGCGAGCCGCATGCTCCCACGAAGCACGATACTCAGCCTCCATCTGTGAAGGGTAGCTTACGAGTATCCCTATCAAGTTCGGGGAGTATCCATCGCATCGACGCACGAAATCGTTGTCGGAGCTAAACAGCAGGACTTTGCGCCCGGGATGGTTCGCAAACTGAGCATAGGTCTCGATAATGATTCCGTCCGAGTCTTTTGGCACACCTGGTCGGCGTCGGCGTATGGTAATGGTCTCACAGTTGCCCGATTCGAGCATAGCATTCCACTCCGCTTGTGCCAGTAGTCTCAGACGATCCACAAGAGCGTTCTGGTTTTGAAAGATGTTCGGCGCGTTGAAGCCAGAGAAGAGCTGATCCAGAGCGCTCAGCACTTCACCGCCTAATTTCTCTACACGGTATCTGAGTTCATGGAGAACCTGTTTCGCTAGGCGCAGGTTGTAGCGCACGGGACGCGCGGTCAGCGGCGCAATAAGCGTCGAGTATAGGCGATTGCGAATCGCGTTATTGTCGAAGGCGAGGTAATAAATATCTTCCCCACGCGCGGGGTTGCTCGTGGCGGCTCTTTTGAGATAGTCCTGTAGCTCCGCAAGGTTCGTCGGCTGCACGATGCCTGCCTGACGGAACGCATCCTTCAGGCGACTATACTCAGGCAGCTCCTGCCCCAGCCGTGTCGCCAGGTTGGGTGTCTTCGCCGAACTGTATTGCTGCGCGACCTGCGCCGCTCGGTGTCGCAAGTTATTCAGGATCTGGTCGTACTCACCTACGGTGACGATGTTTAGAACACCCGCCTCGCGCGCCCGTAAATCCAGCGAGCACAGGCGGAGGTTATCCAGCAAAGGAGCGTAGACAACCGCGCTATCGCCCAGCCGGTTGAGCAGAGCCACGAAGTGCCGCGCGCGCAGGAGCAGCATGTCTGCCTCACCTCTTGATTAGATCCAGCAGGTCATACAGTCGCTGCTCATGGCGCGGGATGAGCGGATGCGGCACATCGCTATAACGCTGATCAATCATGTGATTGTAATACACATGCTCCACAGGCAGGTCATCTCGCCATCCCTGCGTAATGGCGAAGGCGGACATGTATTTGCGCCCGGCTGTGGTGTCAATCACGAGCCGTTCCGCAAGTTCCCGCTCTCGATCTAACACGCGCTCGAGGGTGTTCCAGAACCCCATAAAATCGCTTTCGTCGATAGGTTCCTGACAGAAATCGGGTTGAGCGACGCCGTATTGCTGCAGAATCGCCTGGAGGTAGCGCTGTACCGTCTTCACGCTTTCCTGAACGCGCGGCTCCGCAGGCGAAGCGAGCAACACGATGCGATCGGGCACCACACCGCGCTCGCATGCCTGCCAGAGAGTGTTGACCACCGCCATCGGACTCCAGCCGACAACGGTGACCCAGCTGCGCCGCGCCTTGGGGCGTGTCATCGGGCTACCCCCCTGCAACCACTGCACTCACCAGTTCCGCCGCTTCGGATTCCGCCTCCTCCGTTTCGCGGTAGAGCTGCTCCAGCGTCAGGCTGCGGGCGCGGGCAAGGCGATTGTCGCGGCGCATAAACTGATTCATCGCGTAGCTCAGGAACTCCTCTTTCTCCAAGCCGAAGGGCATATTCGGCTCATACGGCTCGAAGGTCTCCTGCACCACGCCGAGCGCGTAGGGCAGCAGGTCGTTCATCTTTTCCTGAATAGCGTTCCACACGGGGTCGCCATGCTCGGCAATCAGGCGCGAGAGCAGGTATACGCCGAAGGCAATATGGCGCGACTCGTCCTGCATCATCTTGCCGATGCCCTGCACCAGCCCCGGCATCTTCTGCTGGCGCTTGTACGCTTGGAAGAAGCCGTAATAGCCCGTCTCCGCCAGCACGCCCTCCACAATCATGTTGTAAGTCACGGACGCCTCCGCCTGCGCGACGGGCGAGGCGTCGTGGGTGAGCCGATGCATCGCCTGCGGCAACGCTTCGTAGAAAATCTTGCGGTACGAGGGCGAATGGTAGCGCGAGAGGTCTTCGCCACGCACGCCCGCAACCTCCGTCAGGAATCGGCTCATAAACTCCACATGCTTCGCCTCTTCGAACAGGAACGAGGTGAGGAAAATCTCCTCTTCGAGCCTGCCCTCGCTGGCAATCACCTGAATCAGCGGCAGCAGGTCTAAGGTCACGCTCTCTTCACCCGCCTGAAAGAGCGAAATCAGGCGCAGGGTGGCGTCTTTCTGCTCGTCGGTGAAGGTGAGCCAGTCGGCGCGGTCTTGCGTGAGGTCAATCGCAGCAGGGTCCCAGACGCCCAGTTTCTTGGCTTTCTGGAACATCTTCATCGCGGGATGCTCGCGATTCAGCCCCCGCGCACTCGTGGTGATGAACTCCGTATGCGTCGTCATCATTTTCGACCTCCTCGTCGGTTAATAGTTTACCCTCCGCATTCCAGCAGCTCCACAGGCGCATGGGTGAGCAGCTCACAGCCCGTATCGGTCACCAGCACATCCTGCTCGATGCGCACGCCGCCGAAACCGGGCACATAAACGCCCGGCTCGACCGTCAGCACCATCCCCGCCTCTAACGGTTGCTTGTCGCGGAACGACAGCCCGGAGCCGTCGTGTACTAAGATTCCCAGCGAGTGCCCCAGCCCGTGCCCGAAGTAATCTGCCAGTCCGTGCTTGTGCAGAACTTTGCGGGCGAGCGCGTCGATCTGCTTGCCGCGTTTGCCCGGCTTGATAGCGTCGATGCAGCGTTGCAGGGCTTCCAGCACGGCGTTGTAGAGACGGCGTTGCTCAGCGGTCGCTTTGCCGATGACCACCGTGCGCGTGAGGTCGGAGCAGTAGCCGTTCAGCTTCGCGCCGAAGTCCACCGTCACAAAGTCGCCTTGCTGCAGGCGTCGCTCGGTGGGCTTGCCGTGCGGCAGGGCGGTGCGCTCGCCAGAAACCGCAATCGTGTCGAACGCGGGATACGCTCCCTGACGGCGGAGGTAGAAGTCGATCTCCATCGCGATGTCCCACTCGGCGACTTCGGGCTGAAACAGTCGCTGGATATGCATAAAGGTCGCGTCGGCGAGCGCGGCGGCGTCGCGCAGGCGAGCGATTTCGTACTCGTCTTTGATTTTGCGCAACTTGTCGACGGGCGCGCCGACGGGTTTCACGCGCACGCCCGCTTTTCGCATCGCTTTGCGCAGTCCCTGCAGCCCCGCGACGGAGGTTCCGCTCTCCACACCGAGCCGCGTCGCGCCCAGCATCTGCGCCGTCTCGGCGAGCGTCTCGTTGAACTCCTTCAGCGTCGGGTTTAGGATAATCGGGATGTCAGGAATCTCGCTTTGCGCCTGCGTTGCGTAGATTCCGCCCGTCAGGAACCGCTCCGCGTCGGGCGTCAGCAGCAGCGCGCCGAACGACCCCGTGAACCCCGTTAGGTAGTAGAGGTTCGCCGTGCTGGTAATCAGCAGCGCGTCGGGCGGCTTTTTGCCCTCGAAAACGGCTTTGCGCAGCTTTGCGCGGCGTTCGGCGTAGTTTGCGCTCAGTCCAGCGGCTTGATTTTGATGTTGCGATACCATATCGGGTTCCCGTGGTTCTGCAGCGCGATATAGCCGGGACGAGTCATCGTGTTGTAGGCGTAGCGGAACTTATTCGGGGTGCCGTCGGGATTGCGCCCTGCCTCCGTCCAGCGACTCAGATCCACCTCGTTCACCTTCTCGCCGTTCAGGTAGACCACAATCAGGTTATCTTTGGCGATGATGTGATAGGTATTCCACTCGCCTGCGGGTTTGACGGCGTTTTTGCTGGGGGCTTGGATGTCGTAAATCGCTGCGCAATCGTGCTTGCTCGGTTGTTCCTTGCCGTAGCTGTCCAGCACCTGCACCTCGATGCCTGTGTTGACGGGGTCGTTTTTGTCCCAGGTGCGCAGAAACACGCCGCTGTTGCCGCGCGGCGAGACCTTGAAGTCGAGCTTTAGCTCGAAGTTTTTATAGACGCCGTCGGCGTAAATCATCCCGCCGCCGCCCTTGCCTGTGCAGTGCAGGGTTCCGTCTTCCACCACCCACGAGCCGTCTACGCCCACGACGGTCCAGCCCTTGAGGCTCTCGCCGTCGAAGAGCAGTTTCCAGCCGTCTTTGATTTCCTGCTCGCTCAGGTGATTGGCTTGCTGGAGCGCAATCGCCGCGCCTGTCAGCAGCGCAAAAACGCCCGTAAGAAACGCCACAGGATAGGTCATGGTTCGCATAGCAGGGCGATTCGTTGCACAGAGTGATTTTCCTGCAGGGAGTGAATTCGATTGCAGTAAATGGCGCACTCACTGCACGACTGCTTGGCGCTCAATAGATAGAAAGCCTGTTCGATGCGGAACTGGATGTTCTTCAAGACGGGGCGCGAGTGGGGCAGGGAGTCTTATATCGATCGGGTTTTCAAGTGCATTGTCGGCGGGGACGCCGACGCTACGAACGCGCTTCGCGTAGCGTCGGCGTCCCCGCCGACAATGCACTTGAAAACCCAGTTGGTATAAGGTGGCAACTTTGACCGCTAATCTGATCAACGCTCTTAGAGTCTCAAGAGGCTCCATCGTTTTCAGCCTAGCTTCCAGCGCTTGCAGGTCGCTGCCAACAAAGCGCGTATCGAGAATACGAACCGTTGTTTCTACGCCCCCCTGCTGCAAGCCCTGCTCTATTCCCCTTCTGTGCGCTCTTCCGATTGCTAACCCTCCCAAACTTGTCTATGGCACTCCGACTCTTACTCAAACTTGCGCACCACCTGCTTCACCCGCTGTTCCATCTCCTGCGACAACGCCATCATAAAGTCCACCACCTTGAGTGTGCCTATCAATGAAACTCCTGCTGTGGTATACTGTGTGTATCGCTTGGGGAGGCTTACGATGGCAAAGACGCCTGCCGAGTGGATTGCATGGATACACGCCTCGTGTACCCGTGCAGGGTTGTCGGCTCTTGATGCCGACGAATGCGTCAGTGAAACGCTGCTGCGCTACCATCATCGGCGCGGGGCATATCCTTGGGATGAACCTGCGCCCGATGTCATACTCTTGCGCCTGTTGGCGCGCAATGTGGCGCACGAATATCAACGCGCCTGCGCCCGACACCAACGCCTGGAACGCGACTACTGCTCCCTGCAGCAAGCCCTAATGACCTGCGCTCTCCCACCCGAACAACAGGCAGTATCCAACGCCGACGCCGAACGATTCCGCAGCGCACTGCCAACCTACCTTCAACAGACGCTCGAACTTTTGGAAGCAGGCTACACTCCTGCTGAAATCGCGCAACGGCTGAATATCCGCGTCTCCACCATATACACCTACTGTCGCGACCTCAAGGCGCGTTTTATCGAATATTTCGGCTATGACCCCAGAATTTCGGGGGCCTGTGTCGTTAATTATAGTGGAAGCGCAGAAACGGGCTTCCCTAACGCTTGTGAGGAGGTGTCCAATGGTGAAACGACGGCAGAGGATACTGGGCATTACGGCGTTGTCGTTAGCGATTGCGAATCTTGTGGCGATGCCCCACACGCTGGCGGCGCTCAGCGAGTTCAGCGGGGGGGAGGGACGAACCTGTCTCCTGCGATGAGTAGCGGCGGCGGTTGTGGGTGTTCTTCCGCACCATTGCCGAAAAGCTTATCTACACATAGCAGCAACTTCGTGTATTCGCCGTTTCTATTGGTGCCTTGTCCAGTACACAACCCTAAGTGTGAAATGCGTCAAGGGCATGTGACAACTTGTTACGACACAGATGATTGTCCGTGGCCGACTAACTGGTTCGATCGCATTTACCAACGCCCTGTGGATATTTGGGACTGTCCAGGTGGTACTTTTTATACCTGCACAGGATCCTGGGAGGCAACATACTGGTGCTGCAGAGCAGGAAGGGGAACCCTCCCAACTTGCGACGCTACTCCTCCTAAGCCGGGCGATAGATACTGCCGACCATAACTCGTTCACCAGTCGGAGAATACATTCTCCGACTGGCGGGAGGTGAACTATGCGATTACGCAAATCAGGGTTCACACTTCTTGAGATCTTAACGGTAGTAGCAATCATCACATTGCTGGCGGCTCTTATTTTGCCTGTTCTTAATTCGGCGCGTGCAAAAGCGAGAACTTCCAGCTGCATTACAAATCTACGTCAGGTTTATGTCACTTGGAGGAACTATGTGGAAGACTACTCGGATTATCCTCCCAGCTTAGTATCTCTAATCTCTCAAGCAAATGCTTCCATTTTTCACTGTCCTTCGGATTCCTGGCAAGGATTTAATGTGTGGGCTACTCGTAGGTCCGGACATCCAGTGAGCTATTTTTATGCGCATAGTCTAAGCGATAGAAATAGAAGGGAGTTGATAGAGCGAGCTGATCCTCATCACGGCATTCTGTTCTGCGTACTCCATGCCGACTATGATCGCGAATCTGTTGAGCGCACTTATCGAAGGTTCTCGGCTGATCCGAATCAAGCAGCCAACTCAACGTTTCCCTATCCCCCTGTTTTTGTGGGCACGCTGCTACGGCTTAGAATCGATGGCTCTGTACAAACCGCGCGCATCTCACCTCGTTGTTATCAGCTACCCGATGGCGTAATTCTCGTAGACGTGAATCCGTGGTACTACCTAACGGATGCTATACCGTGCTTGTGGTGCAACTCGCCCTATCCCGAAGTTCCTTGTAGGCAGTGAAGTGATGACGATGGCTACCCTGAGCAGATTCTTGATAGGAATTGCTGCCATGCTGGTGGGTTTTCACTTGGCTTCTATCTTCTTCGACCCCCTTTTTGATATTGCGCATAACTCACTAAACGAAAGTGTAGCCAATCCGCCGCCCCTATCCTTCTATATATACAGAAGCATTTCTGTATACAAAACACCTTTTGCGCCGTTTCTTTTTCTCTTCGGTGTTTTGCTTGGGTATGCTCGATTCCTGACGAGAAAAAAACGGATTGGGATAATCATATTTTTTATGGTTCCTTGCTTGCTGTCCCTAATCTCATTAATTTATATAAGTATTACAGATATATCGGAGCAAGGTGGAGCAGCAATTTTGCAAGGTATTATTCGCGCAGTAGATTTTATAGCTCCGTTTGTTCTTGCTTGGCTAATGGCATCTCCAATAGCTAAGGGCTATGAAAAAATCACAGGCGAATCATTTTCATAAGTGGTTTTCGAGGGGATTATACCGACTGGGGTTTCAGATGTCGGCGAAGGCTCCGTAATTTCACCCTCACCCCCCTGCCCCCTCTCCCGCGACGCGGGAGAGGGGGAAACGCGCGCGGCGCAGGGGCGTCAGGCTCCCCTCTCCCACGCCGTGGGAGAGGGGCCGGGGGTGAGGGTGAAAAGGTAGGGCGCGCCTCCCCCGTTGCTTTTACAGCACTTGAAACCCCAATCGGTATGACTGTCATTTAGGGTGGGCGGGAAGCACCCCTGCCTCAAATAACAGTAGCAGGCTGGATCACCCAAAAACCGTCATAGCCAATTGCGCCGTTTCCACTCGCTCCACTGCGCCTTGCGCAATCTCTGGGTTGATTTCATAGCCGACGCCGTTCCGCTCCAGCATCGCAGCCGCAAGCAGCGTCGTGCCTGAGCTGACAAACGGATCTAAAACCGTCTCCCCCACATAACTGTAGGCTTTGATGAGGCGGTAGGGCAGCTCCACGGGGAAGGGCGCGACATGGTCGCGGTTATCGCCGCTGCCTTCTGGCTTGATTGTCCAGACATCGCTCTTTTTGAGGGCAATCCAGAACTCTTTGTCGAGTCGGGAACGCTCCTTTTGCTCAGGAGAAAGATGGGCGTACTTGTTGTATCCGCGCGGCGCAGGTTTCTCGAATTCCAGAATAAATTCGTGCATGTGGTTGATAAGGATGCCGCCCGGATAAGGATAAGTGCCGAAGTGGGCGCGCACCGAGTTCGTTTTATGCCAGATAATGTCGCGTTTGAAGATGAAGCCGATACTTTCGCACAGGTCGATCGTTTTCCCGACCAGGTTGAGCGAGCGAAAACTGCCGTCGGGCGTTCGTACAGGTAAGTTCATAATATTAATGAACAGCTTCCTGCCGGGCTGCAGGGTTCGGAACACCTCGCGCCATACGACGCCGATTGCATCGAGCCATTCACTTAGGTCATGGATGTCGCCTAAGTCGCCTGCAAGCGGTTCGCGAGCGTACATCTTGGCGTTGAAATAAGGGGGCGAGGTGACGGCGAGGTGAACGCTCTCGTCTGGCAGGTCGCTCATAGACTGGGCGTTCCGCACATAGATTCGCTGAACCGTCTGATTGAGAATCACGGTGTACTCATTCTGTGTGGGCGTCGTTTCTCGCGGGGCGATCTCGAGTTGCGCTTGGATTGCCCGGAGGTCTTTCAAATCAAAGCGATATTGTCCGCTGGCAGCGATGGAGGCGCGGAGCGCGCCCTCAGCAACTAATTGGTGGACGACGCTGGCGGAAACGCCCAGAAATCGGGCTGCCTCGACTGCCGACAGATAGCGTCGCTCGCGATAGTCCGCTGCCTCCCCGTACATAGCAAGATTATAGCATGCACAACTCTGGTCAGGTATAATCTGCTTTAGCCTTGATGAGGGGTTGAGAGCCGATGGCGAAAACGAAGATTACGGTACGGGATTTAGCCGCAGAGTTAGGCGTCTCCGCAGGTCGCCTGAAGGAGATTCTGACGGAGTTAGGCATTAGCGAAGACGAGGCGCGACAGGGCTTAGACGAGGAAACCGCGCAGATTGTCAAAGAGATGGCGCAAGAGCTGGTGGGCGACCTGAAGACGCTCATCCTGCCGCGCGACCTGACAGTGCGCGACCTCGCAGTGGCGATGGAACGCCAGCCCACCGAGATTCAGAAACACATTATGGTCAAGCACGGCAAGCTGCTGACGCCCGTGCAGAAAGTAGACCCCGAGCTTGCCGAGAAGGTCGCCGCCGATTTCGGGCTGACCGTGCGATGGGAGACGCCGAAGGCTGAACCGAAGCCTGCTGCTCAACCCCCCGCCAAAGCCGTCGTCACGGGCGCACAGCCCCGTCCCCCAGTGGTCACGATTATGGGGCATGTCGATCACGGCAAGACCAGCCTGCTCGACTATATCCGTAAGACGCGCGTCGCCGAGCGCGAGTTCGGCGGCATCACGCAACACATCGGCGCGTATCAGGCGGAAGTGAACGGCAGACTCATCACCTTCCTCGACACCCCAGGACACGAAGCCTTTACCGCTATGCGTGCGCGCGGCGCGCAGGTGACGGATATCGTCGTGCTGGTCATCGCGGCGGACGACGGCATCATGCCTCAGACGGTCGAAGCAATCAACCACGCCAAAAACGCCAAAGTGCCCATCATCGTCGCGATTAATAAGATCGACAAACCCGAAGCGAACCCCGACCGCGTGCTGCAGCAGCTCACGCAGTACGAACTCATCCCCGAAGCGTGGGGCGGCGACACGATTTGCGTCCCCGTCTCAGCGCTCACGGGCGAGGGCGTCGACACGCTGCTGGAGATGATTCTGCTCGTGGCAGATATGGCGGAGCTGAAAGCCGACCCGAAAGCCGCGTTTCAAGGCACAGTCATCGAGGCGAAACTGGACAAAGGACGCGGTCCGCTCGCAACGATTCTGGTGCAGCAGGGCACGCTCAAACGCGGCGATATTCTGGTCGTGGGCAAGACCTGGGGCAAAATTCGCGCGATGTTCGATCACACCGGCAAGCAGGTCGACAGCGCAACGCCTGCCACGCCCGTCGAGGTGATGGGGCTGAACGATGTGCCCGTCGCGGGCGACCGCGCCGAGCGCGTAGAGAGCGAAGCCCGCGCCCGCGAAATCGTGGAAGAACGGCTCGAAGCGGAAAGACGCCCCGAAGTGCAACGCCCCACCCGCCGTGTGAACCTCGCCGAGCTGTTCAAGCAAATGCAGGCGGGCGAAACGAAGTCGCTCAATATCATTCTGAAAGCCGACACCTACGGCTCAGTCGAAGCCATCCGCGACGCGCTGCTCAAACTCGAAAAACCTGAGGGCGTGGAACTCAAGATTATCAACGCGAATGTGGGCAATATCACCGAAGCCGATATCGATTTCGCCATCGCTGCCGACGCCGTCGTGCTGGGCTTCAATGTGAGGGTGGAGAGCAACGCTCAGAACAAGGCGAAAGCCAGCCGCGTGGATGTGCGCACCTACCGCATCATCTACGAACTTCTGGAAGAGATGGAGAAAGCCCTCAAGGGGATGCTGGAGCCAGAGTTCAAAGAGGTCGTGCTGGGCACGGCGGAGGTGCGCGCTGTATTCAAACTCTCGCGCGGGATTGTGGTCGCAGGCTGCTATGTGCTGGACGGCAAGATTGTGCGTAACGCCCCTGCACGCCTGATTCGCAACGGCGAAGTCATCCACGAGAGCAAAATCAGCACGCTGCGCCACCTCAAGGAAGACCGCCGCGAAATCGCCGCGGGCTACGAGTGTGGTCTCACACTGGAAGGCTTCGACAACTATCAGGAAGGCGACCGCATCGAGTGCTACGAGATTCAGGAGGTCGAACGCTGAGGCATGCAGGCGGTTCAGCATCGCTTCGTAGGGATGGATCCCTTTATCGAGAAGCAGTGCTGGGAAGACTTTCATCAGGAAATGACCAGCGCGATGCGCTCGCAGCTGCTTCCATTGCTCCTCGAGCGGGGCTACGATGCCACCCTTGAACAGCGCGTCTATCTGGAACGACGGGAGTTGAGCGAAACGCGCCGCCTGGTGCGTCCCGATATAGCTATTCATACGGAAAAGCGTCTTCTCGGGGGGAGCGGAGGCGGCGTCGCGCTGCTGGAGCCGATTACCGAAGCCGAAGTTACTGAACTCACCCTGCCAACGCTGACCGACGAACGGCGCGAGCCGTATATTGCCATCTATAAAATGCCCGAACGACGGCTCGTAACGGTCATCGAGTTGCTCTCGCCCACGAACAAGAACCCCAACGCCGACGGCTACCACGAGTACCTGCATAAGCGCAACCAGATTTTAGACAGCGAGGTTCACTTAGTAGAGATCGACCTGCTGCGCGAGGGCAATCGTCTACCCACGATTGAACCGTTGCCTGAGGGGGATTACTATGTGTTCCTTTCGCGCAGCGAGCGTCGCCCGCGTGTGATTGTAATCGCGTGGAAGCTCAATCACCGTCTGCCCCGCATCCCCATTCCCCTGCTTGAGGGCGACCCTGATGTTCCTTTAGACCTGCAAGCCGCCTACGAAGACGCCTTCGCACGAGCGCGGTATGATTTGAGGCTGGATTACGGGAAGGAAATCGCGGGCGTGGAGAAGTGAGTTGTATAGGCTTGCAAGGATCAAGAGACTTCTACACCTGTGATAACCCAAGTTGCTACCTCGCGGTTTTGAACAGCCGAGATTCCTCACTCCGCTTGGCATGACAAGTTCATTTTCGCAAAAAACCGCTCTATCATTCT
>CAYYCA010000040.1:0-11494 GCA_964470265.1 uncultured Fimbriimonadales bacterium
CTCATAGAACGGCAGAAAATCATCGCGAATCTTATTAGAGTTAGAATAGCCAAATAGAAAGTTTGTGGGGATAATATAGACCATTCGGGAAATGCCATGTCGTAGGTCGTTGATAAGAGCAATCTGGTAGAGATCCTGATAGCCCTCGTTTATGCCTTTGAAATACTCGAGGTGGGGCTGGGTTTCAGGGTGCTTGACGATATACCCAATATACAGGTAAGGCGGATTGGTCACATGGTACACAGGTAGGCGACTGTTGAGAATATCGGTAGGGTAGTGAGCCAATGTATCCTGACAGCGAATGTTTTGACGCGCCAGATGTTCGGGAATACCGAGTTGAACGGCGCGCTGGATGCAAGCCTCAACTTTTTCAGGCTGAATGTCGTAAAGAAAAATATGCTCGCGAAAGAAGTCGGTTCGCTCGGATGCGGGAGTAAGTTCCAGTAGTGGGAAAATCAGGTCGCCGTTTCCTGCGAACAGGTCTACCCAGCGATACTCCGTGCGTATAGGGAGAAGTTCAGGCAACACATACTCACGAAATAACTCGCTGGGCGTCAGATGTTCTCCCAAGGTGCGACGGCGTTTACGCTCCGTTAACTGCGACATACTGAGAAAGTATACCCCTATAGGTAGCTTTGGTGCAGCTAACTACCTGCACGGGGAAAGCATAGCGTGGCAACCGTCTGTCCATTTTCGCTGACCATCGTGAACTTGCCGCGCAGGGTGCCGCGCGTGAGGTTGTCGATAATCTTTAGCCCCAGCGTGTTGCTCTTGCTGGCGTCAAAGTCGGGGGGCAGGGGCAGCCCGTCGTTCGTCACAATCAGCGTTACTTGCCCGTCCGAGTCGCACACCTGCACATGGATATGCCCCACCTCCTGCTCCTTGAAGCCGTGTTCGATGGCGTTCTGGATGAGTTCGTTGAGAATCAGCGCGACGGCGGTCGCCTGTTGCAACGGCAGCAGCACATCGTCGCCCTCCACGCGCGAATGAATCTGCTTGCCCGGCGGCGTGAGGGCTTGCTTCGTGTTGTGCAGGATGCCCGACGCAATCTTGCGCAGGCTCACCATGTCCAAATCCTCGCGCGAGAGCAGCTCATGCACCTGCGCAATCGCCAGAATACGGCTGAGGCTGTCGTGAATCACCTCCTCGATGGTCTTGTAGCGCGAGTAGTGCATCTGCAGGCGCATCAGGCTGGCGATTTGCTGCAGGTTGTTTTTCACGCGATGGTGCATCTCTTGCAGAATCGCGCTGCGCACCATCAGTTTGGCGTGGTCAATGGCGAGCGCAGCCTGACTGGCGACGGCTTCGAGGGTACGCAGCTCCTCGTCGGTGAACAGGTGGGGGCGGTCGGTGTAGCAGTTCAGCACGCCAATTACCTTCTCGCGCACGCGCATCGGCACGCAGACCATCGAGTGCAGCCCTTCGCGCTTGGCGAGGTCGGGGAAGCGGTAGTCGGGGTTCGCCTGCACATCGGGCACGACAATCACGCGGTCTTCGGCGACGGCGCGCCCTGCGATGCTCTCGCCGATGCGCAGGGGCGGCTTCTGGCGGTACTCCTCGCTTTCGGCTTGCGTGGCTTTCACCTCCAGAGTGCCCTTCTCCTCGTCGATGAGCATCACGGTCACGATTTTGTAGCCGAGCGTGCGGGCGGTCATATGCACCAGCAGTTGCAGCACCTCTTCCAGATAGAGGTTGCCCGTGAGCGTGCGGCTGATTTCGGAGAGGGTGGCGACCTGCGTGGCGGTGCGCTCCAGTTGCTCGATGCGGCTGAGCTGGTTCAGCGCGCCGGCGAGGTGGCTGGCGATGCCCGACAGCAGGCGGATTTCGTCTTGCTGGTACTCTTTGGGCGCGCGGGTGCGCACGCTAATCACGCCGAACACCTCGTTGCGGGCGAGCAGGGGCACGGCAAGCATGCTTTCGTACTCTTCCTCGCGCAGGTCGGGGTAGAGTTTGAAGCGGGGGTCTTTGTACGCTTCGCGGGCGATGGCGACGGGTTTGCGTTCGCGGGCGACCCAGCCGACGATTCCTTCGCCGGTTTGGAGCCGAATCTGGTTCACATAGCGGGCGTCGTCGCCGGTGGCGGCGCGGAGGATGAGTTCTGTGCGCGTTTCGTCGTACAGAAAGATGTGGCAGATGTCGGTTTCGGTGATGCGCGTGGCGATTTCAGCGATGGACTGCAGCATGCT
Source organism: uncultured Fimbriimonadales bacterium (assembly GCA_964470265.1). Classification (GTDB taxonomy): domain Bacteria; phylum Armatimonadota; class Fimbriimonadia; order Fimbriimonadales; family GBS-DC; genus GBS-DC. The sequence goes on from CAYYCA010000040.1 coordinate 2,187, forward strand.
CTCGGAGGCGAGTGCGCTGCCCGCGGCTTCGCTGATGCGTTGCAGCGCTTCAATCTCCGCCTCGCGGTCGGCAAGGCGATGTTCCAGGATGTGAATCGCGCGTCGCGCCTCCTGCAGCTCCAGTTCGCGTTGCTGGAGCGCCATTTTCAGCGCGTTGGGGTCGTCGGTGTTCAGCGGGGCGCGCCGCCGCTTCCACGAACGCAGGTATCGCATAGGTTAATAGTATGGCATGTGGAAACGCCCCGAGTCGCGCCCGTCGCCTGTCGGCGCGCTCGTCCATCAGTACCAACACTTTGAAATCCTGCGTATCTACTGCCATAGATACTATACTAATCGGGGTTTCAAGCCCCGTAAATCCTTCTGCGCCATCCCCAACTTGCCCACGCGCCCGTGAAGTTCCCCGTCGCGGGCAGCAACACGGTTGAAAAAGGCTTCCCGCGCTACGCCGCCGGGCGCGTGTGGATTAACGGAGCGCAATATTTTGAGGGCGTAGGGGAAGCCGCGTGGCGGTTTCAGGTAGGGGGCTATCCGGTGTGCGACAAGTGGCTCAAAGACCGTCGCGGGCGCGCCCTCACCAACGCCGAGATTCAGACCTATCGGCAAATCGTGTACGCGCTGAGCGAAACCCTGCGGCTGATGGCGGCGATTGACACGGTGTGGCAGGGGCAGGTATAATCGGCGCGGAGGTAAGCGATGCGCGCCATCAAGGGACGCCTTCAGGGAAATGTAGTCTATCTGGACGAGCCGCTCGACACGAGCGAGGGCGAGGTGCTGGTGCTGGTGCCCACGGAGGCGGACGAGACGCGGGCAGCGATCCTGTCGTTAGCGGGCGTCTGGTCGGATATGTCCGATGAGGAGTGGACTCAGCTGCAAGCAACGCTGGCGCAGGGCGTTCAGATGGGGAATGCGCGCTAATGGAGCGGATTTTGCTGGATACCGACGTGGTTTCGTTTTACCTGCGTGGGCATGCGTCTGTGCTGGAGCGAGTAGCCCGCTATCTGGAACATCACGCGCAGCTGGAGTTGAGTGTTGTGAGCTACTACGAACTGCGTCGGGGACTCATACGAATCGGCGCATCACGCCGTCTCCGAGATTTGGAAATTTTTGTAGCACAGAGCAGGTTGTGGGAAGTTTCGTATGAGATAGCGCACGAGGCGTCTACAATTGCGGGTAGCCTAATGGCGCAAGGAGAGAAGTTAGACGACGCGGACATCCTCATTGCGGCGACGGCGCGCGTGCTGGGCGTTGGCGTCGCCACAGGAAATATCCGACATTTCGGGCGCATCGACGGTCTGCTCGTGGAGAACTGGATCGAAAGGCGCGAGTAATCCCGCGGCGACAGTGCCATCGGCGCGTCGTATACGCGCTGAGCGAAACCCTGCGGCTGATGGGGGCGATTGACACGGTGTGGCAAGTAGACTGACCAACAAAAATATGCTATAATAGTACCAGTGCGCTAATGCAAGGCGTACGAAACGGCGGACGCGACTAAAGCAACGCCAACGAAAGGAGGATAGCGATATGCGAGCGTACAATGGTGGTAAGACGGGATTTCGCACTCAGAGCGCGTTCGTGGCGTTATCGGTTCTGACGACGAGTTTCGGACTTTTCTCCCTCGGTTCCTCTCAAGCGACCCTCACCTGGCTCGGCACGCTGGGCGGCAACTTCAGCGAGGCACACGCCGTGACGGGCGACGGCAGTGTGGTGGTCGGCGTCGCGCGCAACTCGGCAGGGCAGCTCCGCGCGTTCCGCTGGACGCAGGCGACGGGCATGCAAGATTTGGGCACGCTGGGCGGTACGGAGTCGGAAGCGTGGGGCGTCTCGCTGGACGGCAATATCATCGTCGGCGGGGCACGCAACTCGGCAGGGCAACTGCGCTCCTTCCGCTGGGAGAATAATGTGATGACCGACCTCGGCACGCTGGGCGGCGCGAACGGGATAGCCTGGGGCATCTCGGGCGACGGCACGACGATTGTCGGGCGTGCGCAGAACAGCAACGGTTTCTTCCGCGCCTTCCGCTGGCAAAATAATGTGATGACCGATCTGGGCACGCTGGGCGGCAACGAAAGCCTTGCGCGCGCCGCCTCGTTCGACGGCAGCGTGGTGGTCGGCGCAGCGATGCTGCCTAATAACGAGTATCGCCCCTTCCGCTGGACGCAGGATACAGGAATGGTGAACCTGGGTTTGCTGAGCGGTAATGACGGCGGCGCGCGGAATGTGTCGCTGGAGGGAGGCGTTGTTGTAGGCGTCGGCACCGCTCCCCCTGTGAACGAGTACGCGGGTTTCCGATGGACTCAAACAACAGGGTTGCAGGAACTGGGGCTGCCAGGTTCCAACTTCTCCGACGCATGGGGCGTTGGGCTGTACGGGAACATCGTCGTCGGCACCTCTACTTTCGCCCTTGCTAATCAGATTCGAGCGTGGCGATGGACAGCCACATCGGGTACTCAAGACCTCAACACCGTTTATAGCAGCCTGCTGACAAGCGGTTCCTCGTTGCGCCACGCATACGCCATATCACCCTGTGGTCGCTACATCGTGGGGCGGGGCTTCAACGCCGCCACGAACCGCGAGGAGGCGTTCCTGCTGGATACAGGGATTAGCGGCGACACAAACGCCGACGGCTGCGTGGATGATATGGATCTGCTCGCCGTGCTGTTCGACTTCGGCGCGACGGGTCCCAACCGCCCTGCGGATGTGGATCGAAACAACATCGTGGACGACGCGGACCTGTTGATTGTGTTGTGCAACTTCGGGAATGGGTGCAGCAATTAGCCCTCACCCCTTGTCCCCCTCTCCCACCGCGTGGGAGAGGGGGGGCGCTGAACGATTGTGGTTATGCCAAACGGGGTTTCAAACGCCGTGAATGGATGGTAGCGGCGCGCTTATCTTTTTCACCCTTACCTGATAAGGGGCACGGCTCTGCCTCAACTTCAAGCGTAGCAGCCTCATTTTTCCACGCTTTCGGAGCCTCACGCAGAGGGCAGGGACTGATTTTTCTCGAACCCCCTCCGTAAGGTTCCCTCTACGCAGTAGGGGGAACCGAGTCGGTTTTCGGTTCCCCTCGCGAAGCGGGGGGAACCTTACGGAGGGGGGCGTGAGGGCATGCTGGGCAAAATCAGTCATCGGTACGGCAGAGTTGAACCAGAGCGTTGTACCCATTTTTCAGAGGGGAACAGGGAGCGAGGGCAAGCAAACCGCCCTAACCTCCGCTCCCCCCGTTCCGCAGGCTGGGCAGCAGCGATGGCAGCTGATGCGGCGCGAGCGGAACCGTGTCGCTCGCCAAGCCGTCGGGCGTCCCCAGCCCGCGCCGAATCGTCTCCCACCAGTCCCACTGCACGATATGTGAGGCGTCGAAAATCATCACGCCGTGCGAGTTCAGGCGTGCGGCGCGGATTGCCCGCTCGAACCCCGCCGGGTCGCCCCGATAGTCCAGCGCGTAAACCCCTGAGTAGACAAACAAATCGCCGTTCGTCCATTCCATCACGCGGCGCGTCATCCCCTCCACTGTGCGAATCTCGTCGCCGTCGTAGAGGGGAGCTTCGTTCATGAACGGGATGTTGAAGTAGACGCCGGGCATCAGGTAGTCCATGTCATATAGGTACGAGGTGAGTCGATATTCAGGGCTGACGAAGCCATAGGGTCGCGCGAGCGCGTCGCTGCCCCAGTTCACGCCGAGTTCAAAGTAAATCGGATACCAGCTGCCCACATACGCGCCGATGGGCATCGGGCGCACGGATTCGATCACGCGGCGGATGTCGCGCAGCAAATCCCGAATCACACGGGCGCGGAACTCCGCCCACTGCCCAAAGCGCGGTCCCCGCTCGTAGCCCTCGCGGGGCAGCGTCGGGGGACGCACGATGTCGTCGGGCCAGTTGTTCACGCGCCCATACTCGGCTTCGAACGCCGCGCGCGTGCGCTCCGAAAAGTCGGTATACACATTCGCCCAGCGCATGCGGTCTAACACAAAGCCGTCAATCGGGTAGTTCTGGCAGATCTCGCGGATGATGCCCAGCAGCCGCTCACGCACGACGGGGTGGAGCGGGTTCACGAACACGGCGATGCCCTCCGTGTCCGATTCGGCGATTGGCTGCAGGATGGGCTGCGTCTGCAGGGTCAACCCGACGCCCAGCGTGCTGAGCCTCTCCAAATTCTGCGCCGCCTGCCCATCGGCGACCAGAATCCAGCCGTTTTCGGGGGGCGTGAGCGGACGCGCGACGAACATCCCATCGATGACCGCCTGCACGCGCAAGTCATCAGTGAGAATCGCATACGCCCAGCTGCGTCCTGCGGGCGGTACGGGCGCAGGATTGCGCCGATACGCCGCAATTCCGTCGGGCGGGGGCGTCGTGTCGAAGCGATTCAGGTCGTAGCGCGAGCCGTCGGGCAGAACCAGCGTGCGCCGACGCGAGTAGGCAACCATCTGCCAGTCGACATTGTCATACGCGGGCCCCGAATTGAACATCTTGTGCCCTTCAGACAGCACATTGATGTTCGCATGCACCTCCAGCCCGACGGCGTGCGCCTCTTCAAGGAACACCTGCAGCACATCGAGGTCGGGCGGAACCTGAACCCCGCGCCACTCGGTGAGTTTAGGCGCAATCTGGCTGTTATACAATACATGCCCGCTAATCGGCTTCACATCCAGCACGATGCAGTTGATGCCGACCTCACGACACTTTCGCACGAAGTCGCGAACCTGGGCGCGCTCGATCAGCCAGCTGAGGTTCGCCGTCGCGTCGACCCACATCACACGCCCTTCGAGTCCCATGCGCCGTGTGAGCGCGACCGACGGCGGCAACGACTGGGGAAACACGCTTGCGACGATGCCTGCCAGAACAGCCCAACACCAGAACCGATGCATCGAGCGCATAGGATACCTGATTCGGGTTCGTGAGACTTTTTTCGGCGATCTCCGTCTCAAGCAGCAGGAGAAAGGCGTTCGCCGACGAACCCTATCGGGTACAATCCTGTAGAGCGATTGACTCGGTCTCGGCGGCAGGGAAATGGCTCCCGCCGTCGAACCATTGCGTTCAGGAGAAGCATATGGCGAAACAACCAGGCGTTGTCGTGGGCATCGATTTAGGGAGTCGATTTATCAAAGCGGCGGAGGTGCGCGTCGGGCGTCCGCCCGTGGTGACGAACATCGGCATCGCGCCCACGCCAGAGGGCGCGATTGACAGTTCGGGCGTTGTCGATAAAGCGGCAGTCGCAGCTACTCTCAAAAAACTGCTCGCCGACTCTGGCATCGGCACGAAGCAGGCGGCGTTCGCCCTTGCGGGGCAGAACTCGGTGGTGGTGCGCATTCTGGAAGTGCCGCGCATGAGTCCCGCCGAACTGCGCCAGCACATGGACTGGGAAATCGGGCGCAATATCCCCTTCGCGGATACGCGCGTGCAGTCGGCCTATGAAGTGGTGCGCCGCCCGAACGCCGACCCGAACTCGGACAATATGGAAGTCGTGCTGGCAGTAGCGCAGCAGGACGCCATCGATAGCCTCGTCGACATCGCCGATAAACTGGGGCTGGAGCCGTATGCGATCGATGTGGAGCCGCTCGCGCTCGCGCGGAGCCTGTTGCTCACGCAGCCCGATATGCAATCCCAGAACGTGGCAGTGGTCAATCTGGGCGCGGAGTCGACCTCCATCGATATCTACAATCAGGGGTTTCTCAGCTTCCCGCGCATCCTGCCGACGGGCGGCAATATGCTCACCCGCGCGATTGCGGAGCGCATGATGATTTCTGAATCGGAAGCCGAACAACTGAAGGTGCAGCTGGCGGAGGTGCTGATGGATCAGATTCCGCAGGCGACCTCGCCGTTCAGCGTGCCAGGCGCGCCGACGGGCGGGTTCTACATGCCGGGCTTCGCCAGCGAACCGACGATTGCGCCAGAGCCGTCGCCGTTTATGACGCCCGGCTCGTTCACCGCGCCCGAAGAGCCGCAGCCCGACATTCCACCCTCGCCTTTCGCGGCGTCGGGCGAACCAGAGCCTGCGCCGGAGCCGGAACCCGCGCTCCCCGCGCAATCGCCCACCGACCCGCGTAAAACCGAGGTCTTTCTGGCGATTTACCCCCTGCTGGAGGAACTGGTAAGCGAAATCCGCCGCTCCATCGAGTATTTCCGCAGCCGAAACATCGACGCCGATGTGCAACTGATTGTGCTGACAGGCGGCGGCGCGATTATGCCCAATCTGGATCAGTTCATCGCGAACGCCATCGGGATCCCCACGATTGTCGGAAACCCGTTCAAGGGCGTTCAACTGCAGGTCAAGCGGCACGGTCCCGAATATGTCGCCGCGAATGCGCACCTGATGGCGGTCGCCGTCGGGATGGGACTGCACGCGAGTTTCTGAGGAGGCGCGAAATATGAAACTGAATCTCGTACCCGATTATGTTCGCCAGCGGAAGGTCAACAAGCAGATTATTGCGCTGCTGGTGGTGCTGTTTTTCGTGGTGAACGCCGCAATGGCGTTCTGGATGGTGAGCGCACAGGGCAGGCTGCGGGAACTGCAGGATCAAAAAAGTCAGTTAGAGTTGCAGGCGCAGCAGGTAGACAGTCTCTATAATCAAGCGAACCAGCTCATCGACTCGGCGGCGATTGCGCTGGGCAAAGCCGAGTGGGTCAAGCGCGTGCAGGAACACAATTTAAAGTATCCCGAACTCTACAGCGAGGTGAGTCGCTACACCTCGCCGCGCGTGCGGTATGCGTCGATGCAGGTGGCGCAGACCAATCAGCTGCAGCTTTCGGGTTTCACGAAAGGGATTCGCGAACTGGGTCTCTATTTGCAAACGATGTATAACTGCCCGCTGTTCACGGCGGTGAGTCTGACTTCCGCGGCGTTGCCGGGCTATCCGTCGGGGACTGGTCAGCCAGGCATGGCAGCGCCGGGCTTTAGCGGGTTCGGCGGCGGCGCGCCCGCGGGTCCGATGGCAGGCGGCTTGTCGGGGCTGGGCGGGGGCGGTACGCCGCCGCCTCCGTCGCTGGGTGCGCCGGGCGCAGGCTTCGGCGGTGGCTTCGCAGGCGGCGGCGCACAAACGGGCGGCTCGCCTGCCAACCTGATGCCCTTCCAAGTCGTGGCGTATCTGAAAGAACCCATCTCGCCGCCAACGCCGCCCGTCAACATTCCGGGCTTGAACTTGGGCGGCTCAGGGATGCCCACTCTCGGCGGCTTTGGGGGCGGCGCGCCCGCTGCTGCGCCGCCAACCGCGCTGGGCGGACGTGGCATCGGAATCTGAGGTGAACACGATGAAAGGCTTATCCATGTTTGCGAAGGTATCAATCGGGCTGGTCGCGACGATTGTCGTCGCCGCCGCCATCTTCTTGCTGGGCATCCGCCCCACGCTCCAGAACATCAAATATCACGAGGAAAATATCGCCCAGCTCGAACAGAAGGTGGCGCAGATTCCCCGCGCGCGGCAACTGGTGCAGCAGGCGCAGCAGCGCGTGGACCAGGCGAACCGCGACCTCGCCCTCATCGACCGCCGAAAGATGCCTGTCAACACCATCGACCTGAGCGATCGGCTCAAGGCGTGGATGCAGTATCCTGACATGACGCGCGAGATTGCCAAGAAACTGGAGGCATGGCCCGAGAAGACAGGCGTCCAGCGGCTGTATAATGTCGTCCTGCCGCCTCCGCCCAACGATCCGAACGCTATCCCGACGCTCGCGCTGGTGTACCCGATGGGCACAGTGCAGGTGCGCGCCGCCTCGTTTGAGGCTTTGCTCAATCATGTCCGAAAATGGAACGATGTGCCGAACCTGGTGGTGCTGGTGGACGGGCTGACGATTTCGGGCATGAGTCCGCAGCTGTTCGGAAGCTATACGCTGACCGTGTTCGTGTATCCGCGCAATGGCGATAAGCCTGGTCCGAATGTGCCGTCCTCGCCTCAGGCGCCGGGCGGCGCGCCGGGCGGATTTGGCGGCGGTTTCGGCGGCGGGCTTGGTGGGGGATTCGGCGGCGGCGCAGGATTCGGCGCGTCGGGTCCCTGAAACGGCAGGAATCGGCGCATGGAGCGTGAATCACGAGGTGAGCAACGATGAAGAAGGAAACGCAGATTGCGTTAGCAGTGGCGGTGGTTGTGCTGGTAGTGGTCGCCGTCGCGCTGCTGTTTGTGTTTACCGGTGGCGGCGGCGATACGGCGCAGCAGCCCCCGACGCCGCCTGATCTACGCGACGACGGCTTCGGTCAGCCCTCGCCGACGGCGCCGATGGGCGGCGGCATGACCCCCCCTCCGACGACGATGGCGGCGCAGCCGCAGGCGACGCGCCCGCCGTTCTCTCCACGCCGCGACCCGTTCGCGCCGCTTCCCGAAGAGGTGGAAGCGATGCAGGCGGATGCTTTCGATCCTGCGCGCTACTTCGTGCTGGCAAGCCCGCCGAAACCTCCTCAGGTGGAGCTGCCCGAACCGTTTGAACCGCAACCGCGTCGTCGCGTGGCGGGCATCATTATCGGAAACACAGTTTCTGCCATTCTGGAGCAGGAGGGCGAACTGCCGCGTATCGTCTATCCGGGCGACATGGTGGGCGAGTTCCGAATCGTCGCCATTACGGAAAACGGCTTGATTCTGCGACGCTCCAAAGGCAACCCTCGCGAAGTGCGCGTGCCCTATGAACCGCCGGGTAATGTGGGCGGCGGCGGGTTCGGCGCAGGGCGCGGCGGGGGCGGCGGACTGGGCGCGCCGCCCGGAGCGCCCAGCGCCCCAGGCGCAGGCGGCTTAGGCGCGCCCGGCGGCGGACGCGGCGGCAGAGCGCCCGACATTTAGAAACAGAATGCCTGCCCAAGCGTATTGATTCATGGAGGTATAACGATGAAAATGAAACTGGCTTTGCTGATTACGGCAACCCTACTTGCGGCGCAGGTCGCCCCGCTCTTTGCACAGGGCGGAGGACAACAGGATCCTACCCAGCGCCGTGTGACGGTCAAGTACGAACAGGCAGATGTGCGGTTCGTGCTGAAGCAGCTGTTCGATAGCGTCGGCGTGAGCTACACGCTCGATCCGAATGTGCAGGGTACGGTCACCGTCTCGCTGACCGATGTGCCGTTTACCGTCGCGCTGGACAATATCCTGCGCCCGCTGAACCTGACCTATCGCGTGGAAAATGGCGTCTACTATGTTACTGTGCGACAACCTGAAGAGGCGCCCTTGCCTCCAACCGAGACGGCTGCGCCTGAAGAGGGCACGCGCCTGAACCTGCCTGAGAAAATTCAGCTCAACTATGCCAGTCCGACCCTGATTGCGGCGTTGCTGGGCGGCACCCTGATTCAGTACGCTCAGTATGAGTTGTCGTCGTCGGGCGGCGGTTTTGGCG
>CAYYCA010000041.1:0-11399 GCA_964470265.1 uncultured Fimbriimonadales bacterium
AGGTTCCCCCCGCTGCGCGAGGGGAACCTGAAGGAGGGGGGCGAAGCGATGTAGAACAGGGACGACTGAATCTTTGAGGGATTTACCTATCCGCAGTTCTGTACTCCTCCCACTAAGGAGCCGCGCTTTCTCACGGTAAGGGCTGTGCTATAATATAGGCGGAGGCGCGTCATGCAAAGGAGATTAGCCTCTCTGGGACTCTGTATTGCTGTCGCGTTCGGCGCGACGCTGCTGATACGCGCTGTTGCGGATAACTTTGACCCTGCTGAGAAGACCTGCGCTCAGAACCTGTCGCGCCTGGGGACTGCGCTTTTGATGTATCTCCAGGACTATGACGACACTTTTCCGATGGCGTACGAACGCACTGCGCCTGCTCAGCCCTGGCGGTGGAACGAGCCTGCTCCTGTGCCGCGCAACTGGCAGAGCGGCGCGCCGCGCGAGGCGTGGACATGGGCGAACTCGCTGGCGCCCTATCTCGGAGGATATTACGACCGCCCTCGCCTTGAGTATCTCGCCTGCCCCGCGACGCTGCCTGCCAAACAGCCCGGCGTGGACTACAGCCAGCGCGTGCGTTCACCCGTTCCCGTGAGCTATACCTACAACGGCTACCTGCATCGATATCGCTATGCCCTCGTGGAGGAACCCACCACACTGCCCACGCTGTGGGAGGGCTTGGGGCGTGAGCATCTGATTGGCTTCGCGCCCGTGAACCCGCTGCTGCGCTGCGACCGCTCCGACCAGGTGGGCAAAGAGTGCGTGTTCCGCCCGTGCGAGACTCCTGCTGACCACTACCCACGCGGCGAGGTACGCCTGCCCCGCCAGTCGGTATGGATTCATCGGACAGGTATGCACATGGTGATGCTCGACGGCAAGGTTCGGACCCGCCGACTGGGGCGACGCCTCGCGCCGAACCAGACCGACCCGCAGCTTGACCCCTTCACCCTGTATAACACGCAGGGCATCCCCAGCGCTGCGCACACCGACGCCTGCGGCTACCTGCCGCTGTTCGCGCCGCGATAGGAGGTGAATGAAATGCGCGCAATTTTCACGGTGAGCTTGACGATGACGGCGTTTGCGCTGGCGGCGGCGCAAGTGCGCGAAGTGTGGCGCTACGAGTTCGACCCGCCCGCAGACAAACTGGCGCGACTGGAGCGCGTGGTGCGCCTGCAAGACGGCGGCTGGCTGCTGCTCGGCTCCGTGCAAACAGACCAAAACGGCAACGACGCGCTCGCCATCCGTCTGACCCCCAACGGAACCGCTGCGTGGGTGTATCAGACCGACGGGGCGGGATTCGACGACGCGTTTGTGGACGGCGTTGAGAGCGTGAACGAGAACGACCTCCTGCTGCTGGGACGCTTCACCGACTCCGACGGCTATCTGCAGGCGCAGGTGCATCGGGTGTCCCGCCAGACAGGGCAACTGCGAAGCATCCAGACCCGCACCAACGCGCTGGGCGGTCACCTGCGCCCCTTGCGCTTTGGGTATGACGACCTGCTCTGGCTCTACGCCGAATTAGTGAGCTTTTCAGGCGAGAGCCAGCTCATCGTCTACGACACGGAAGAGTTTCTGGGCTACGGCGTTTTCCCGTTCCGTCCATGGGGCGTGAGCTATACGCCCAACGCGCGGGACGCCAAGCCCTTCGTAGGCGGCACGGCAGCCACGCCCACAAGCCTTGTGGACGCCCGAATCCTGCTCTACAACGACTTCGTGTTCCGCTACTCTGGTCCAGCGCGCGGGTTTGACATCCCCGTCGCCCTTGCGCCTATCATTCAGGATGGTTGGACTCGCGGCGTCTACAGCGCAATCGTTTCGGAAGGGAGTTTCACGGGCGACGATGTCGTGCTGATGCGTCACGACCCGCCTTGGAACGACTGGGGCTACCGCTACGACTATCAGCTGCAGGACGACCATCCCGAAAGCCTCGTGGTGGATTCGCAGGGGCGCGCCCACCTGCTGGTGCGCACGGTGCTGTGGCGCGACGAGCCGTTTGAGACGCAGATTCTGCGCTTGGTGCGTTTCTCCGAGCGCGGCATGGTGCAAGAAGATGTGATGCTCGACATCCCGCCCCGACGCCCGCTTTGGGGACTGCTGCGCCTCAACGCCGCGGGGCAGCGGTTCGTGGCGACGCCGACCCTGCTGGGGCGCATTGGCGACGATGGGCAGCTCGTGTGGCGGCTCGACCCTAAAGCGTCTTACACTGAGCTGTTCGCGGAGCCAGACGGCAGCCTCGTGGCGGCGGGAGACCGCCCCGTGCTGAATCAGTCCCAGTACGAGGTCTCTCGGCGGATTGTCGTTGTGAAGTACGCGCCCAGCGTGGACATCAACGGCGACGGCTGCGTGGACGACGCGGATCTGCTTGCTGTGCTGTTCGCCTTCGGACAGAGCGGTTCGAACCTCACGCCCGATGTGAACGGCGACGGCGTTGTAGACGACGCCGACCTGCTTGCTGTGCTGTTCGCGTTTGGCGAGGGGTGTTCGTAAATGCCCGATTCTCATCGGCGGGACGCCGACGCTACGAACGCGCTGTGCGTGTGTCGGCGTCCCGCCGACGATGCGTTTGAAACGCTTTCTCTACGCCGCTTCGGACGCCTTCTCGAAAAGCCGTATCTCGCGCACGGCTTTCTCGATGAGGTCGGTTTCCAGCGCGAGGCAGGGGTAGCCGTAGTATTCGGCGGGCATTAACTCCACAGGCTGCCCGCTGATGTTCGCCCAGCCTGTGAGCGGCGTGAACAGCAACAGCCCGAATCGGTGCAGCGTGGTGAGTGAAAGCAGCCCCAGTTCCATCTGCCCAGGCATGCTGCTGAGCTTGTAGCGGATGTGGAGGCGGGCGTCGAGCCAGCGGGCGAGTTCGTGCGCCGTGCGCCACTCCGCGCCGAGGTAGCGCGCGCGTCCGAGCAGGCGCATCAGCGCGTCCGCCTGCATCTGGGACGATAGGACAGCAGGGCTGACGGTGATGTGGTACACGCCGTGCGCCTTCACTGTCTGCTCCAGCAGCGCGTTCGCCTGCGGCGCGCCCACCCACTCGACAGCGCGATAGGCAATCAGAGGAAGCGTAAACACGGCGTAAGGCTCAGCGGGACGCTGCGGGTTGTACGCGCGAAACGGGTGCGCGCTGCCGAACGGAAAGCCGCTCGCCTGCGGGCGATAGCCGCCCCGACTAAGGTCGCTCAGAACCTGCGCGTTCTCAGCGTAGTGATAGAACTCCTGACACCCGCGCCACGCCAGATTCGCGATCTGCACTGCCGTAATCGCCCGTACCCCTGTGAACCGACGAAGGCTGTCCACCTGCCCCTGCAGCGTGCTGGCGCGACAGAAGTGGTCAGGATCAGGCTGAAAGCGAAGCCCAATCTCGTGGTCGCGTTTTGTCAGGTCGCGATAAAAGTTCGGGTTATGAATCGCTTCGCTGAGGCACCAGACCGCGCGGACGCCCGTGAGGGTCAGCAGGTGGTTCAGGGGCGTCTCGTGATCCGCGTGTTCATGCTCCGAAGTAATGCTCAGCACGCTTGCGGCGGGCGCGAAGGCGGGGTAGTACCAGAACATCGGAACCACCTCGCCGCGCTGTTGACCCGACCAGAGAATCGCGTGAATCAGGCTCTCCACCCACAGGTCAGCGACGGGCTTGGCGAAGCAGAGTTGTCCCTCGCCACACGGCGCACGGTCGAGATGCCAGTCCAGTCGTGAAGCGTCCTCACTGTGCAGAGCAGGCTCCTCGTCGGGCGGCGCGTCGGGGGGCAACAGGCGCGGCTCGCTCACGGGGCGTCCTATCTGAATCCGCGCCAGCGTCTCGCCTACATGCACGGCGTAAAGCACCGCATGCCCTGCGCCAACCGCGCGATGGGTCAACGCGGGCAGTCTTGTGTCGCGGGCGTGGGGATCCAGCCAGCGCGCCCAGATATCCGTTCCTTCCTGCGCTTCGACTGCTGCCCCTCCAAAACCGTGCAGCAGTTCCCAGTCGCGCTTGAAGAGGGGATTCTCGCGCTCGGCGCAGGCATAGCCCTCGCCCAATTGCACTGGCGCGCCGCTGGGATGGAGCTGGGGTTCCACACCCAGCAGGTCAGGCGCGTCGCAGGGACTGCCTATCGCAATCCAGATTCCCCCACTCTCCAGAAACTGGTTCAGCGCGAGGCGCGTTGCATCCCCAAACGCCCCGTGCCCGATGGTAATTAGCACGCTCAGATGGGGCAGGCGCGCAGGCAGCTCGGCGGGCAGGAGCCAGTCCAGCAGAAATCCCGCATGCGCGAGGCGATAACACGCAAACGCCTCATACAGGCGCGCGTTCAGCGGGATGACCCCGCTCGAGATTCGTCCTGTCGCGGTCATCGGGCAAACGCCCACCCGCGCCCACTTCCAGACTGGACTCATGCGAATCGGAATTATCGGCAGTAACGGCGACATTCTGGAACTTGCGCAGGAATCTCCTCGCCGACGCCGAATGACAAAAGCGATGCATAGCACAGCCCGACACCGTTTGCCAGAAGAAGTGCGCGCTCTGTGGGTGGTGCGCACTTCGATGGTTTCGCCGCGCTCGATTGAGCGGGTGGTGGAGTACGCCGCGCGCTATGGGTTCAACGCGCTGTTCGTACAAGTGCGTGGGCGCGGCGACGCCTACTATCGCTCGAGCTACGAACCTCGCGCGGAGGCGTTGGCAGACCAGCCCGACGATTTCGACCCGCTGGGCTACCTGCTGCGCTGCGCCGACGGGGCAGGGGTGCAGGTTCATGCATGGCTGAATGTGTTCTATGTGTGGAGTCAGCCTCGTAAACCTCGCAGCGGGCAGCATGTCGTCAGTCGCAGCCCCAACTGGATTGCTCGCGACGCGCAGAACCGCTATCAGATGACTACCGCGGGGAAGGTGGAGGGCGTTTACCTGTGCCCCAGCAACCCGAATGTGCGGGCGCATCTGCTCAAAGTGTTCGCGGAGGTCGCCCAACGCTATCCCGAGATCGATGGGTTGCATCTGGACTATGTGCGCTACCCTTACGACGGCTACTGCTACTGCGCGGGCTGTCGGGCGCGGTTTCGCGAGGCGATGCGGGAGCGCGTCTCTGAGACGCGCCGCGCCCAGCTCGATAAAAGCGTGGCAGGGCGCAATCCGCTTGCGTGGATACAGGCGTTCCCTGCTGAGTGGAGCGATTGGCGGCGCGACCAAGTGAGCGCGTTCGTGGGCGCGTTTAGCCGTCAATCGCGGCGCATCAACCCGAACCTCATCCTCTCGGCGGCGGTGTGGCCCGACCCCCAAGCCGCCGCAAAACAGAAACTGCAGGACTGGCTCTACTGGCTGCGCAGCGACTGGCTGGATACCGTACTGCCGATGGCGTATGACAAAGACACGGCAGTCGTACAGCGTCAGGCGGCGCGCGTTGTGGAGCAGGCGCAGGGGCGTCCCGTGATTGTCGGCGTCGGCGCGTGGCAGGTCTCCCCCGACAGCACGGTCAACAAGATTCGGGCAATCCGACGCAGCGGCGCGCGCGGATTCTGCCTCTTCTCCTACGACGCGATTACTCAGGAAGGCAAAAGCGACGCCTACCTGCGCGCCGTCGAGCGAGAGGTGAACCCCTACCCTTTCGGATGAAAGGAGCCAGAACGATGCCCAGTGTCGAGAGCGTGATTCAGGAGGCGATTGAGCAGCAAATCTTCCCCAGCGCGGCGTGCGCCGTGCTGCTGGGCGGGCGCGTGAAGTATCAGGGGCTGTTCGGCAAGCCCGACCCCGAAAGCGACGCGGAGACCACCCCCGCCACCATCTACGACCTCGCTTCGCTTACCAAACCAATCAGCACGACGACGCTCGCCCTGATAGCGCTGGAAGAGGGCAAACTGACGCTGGAGACGCCTCTCACCCGCTTTTTCCCTGAGGCGAAGCACCACGCGGGCGTGCTGGTGAAACACTTGCTGACCCACACTTCAGGGTTGCCCGCCTGGCGCGCCCTCTACAAAAACGCCGACTCGCGCGACGCCGTGATTCAGGCGGCGCTGGCGACCCCACGTACCCGCCCGCCTGCGCAGGGCTACACCTACAGCGATCTCGGCTATCTCCTGATGGGCGCGATTCTGGAGCGCGTGTACGAACAGTCGCAGGCAGAGCTGTTCAAAACGAAAATCGCCGAGCCGCTGGGGCTGCAATCGACAGGCTACTGCCCGCCCGCCGAATGGCGCGAGCGCACTGCTCCCACAGGGCACTCCGAAAACCGCCCCGGCAAAACGATTCGCGGTGAGGTACACGACGAGAACGCCTACGCGATGAACGGCGTTGCAGGACATGCGGGGTTGTTCGGCGCGCTGGAGGATCTCATTCGCTACGCGCGGATGGTGCTGAGCGGCGGGCGACCGCTCCTGTCCTACTACTCCATTCAGTTGCTTCTCACCCCGCAGGCGCAAACAGGTAACGCCGCGCCCAGCATGCACACGCTGGGGCTGTTCGCGCACCCGAATCCGCTGCTGCCGCGCGGCGACCTGTTCCCGCCGCGCTGTGTGGGGCATTCGGGCTTCACAGGAACCGTGCTGCTCTTTGATCCGCAAATCGAGATGGCGGTCATCCTGCTCACGAACCATGTCTACTATACGCGCGAGAAGGACGCCTACCTGGACTATCGGCGACGCATTCTGAACGCGCTTGCGGCGCAGGTGGGGGAGGTGTGATCCCAACTGAGGTTTCAAGTAAATCGTCGGCGGGGACGCCGACGCTACGAGTGCGTAGCGTCGGCGTCCCCGCCGACGATTTACTTGAAACTGTATTCAGTGTAATATATCTGCGCTTCAGTGCGATAGCACGCTGTTTGCTGGACGCGAATCATGCATGGCGTCCCTAATCGCAGGGCGTGTGAGAAAATAGAGAACCGCTACCGCATACACGAAGTCGATGGGGATTGCGAGCCTGTCTCGCTCTTTCTGGACGATATTGTATTGTTGACGGACTGGCTCGTAGACCGCTCGGTCGAGCAGGAAGTTCATGCCTTTCCAGAAGAGAAACGCGAGGGCAAACCCGAGCATTAGCCTGCGCCCTTGCTCCTGTAAAGCGAGCAGTTTCCACGCGCCAATCAGAAGCACCCCCGAAATTGCAAGATCGACAAGCCCCGACGCTAATGCAGCAAAACGCATCACAGGAATCTGAAGCGCTTCCCGAACCCCGTGGGGAAGCGTGGAATTCCCCCACGCCGCAATCCGCTCCATCAGCCCCAGTGGATCAATCGCAAAGGCTATCCAGAACGGTACGCCTATCAAGAGCACGAAACCGCCCCACAGAACGCCAATCGTACCCAGCACCGTGATCGAGATGGGTCGCTTCATCGCCGCCTCCCGCCTCCAACCGTTCCACGCGGTTGGGTAAAATCCTACTATCTTTATACCCCAGATGATTAAATATCTCGGCTCCAAGCGTGCGCTGACGAACTGGATTACGGGCGTTGCGAATCGAGTGCGCGCCCTCTCGCCTGTGGCTTCTGTCGTTGATTTGTTTTCGGGCAGTGGGCGCGTGGCACACGCTTTCAAAGCGCAGGGCTACTTTGTGCATGCGAACGACCACAACGCCTACGCTTACATTCTGGCGCGTGCGCTCGTGGAAGCCGACCGCGACGCCTACCCTCCAGAGCGGGTTCAGCCCATTCTGGACGCGCTGATGCAGCTGCCCCCGCAGCGCGGCTGGTTCACGGAAACCTATTGCGAGCAGGCGCGCTACTTCCGCCCCGAAAATGGCGCACGCATCGAGGCAATCCGCGAAGGAATCGAGAACTACGATGACCCCCTGCTCCGCGCCATACTGCTGACGAGCCTGATGCTTGCAGCAGACCGGGTCGATTCCACGACGGGACTGCAGATGGCGTATCTGAAGCAGTGGGCGCCGCGCGCCTACAAGCCCTTGAAACTGGAGTATCCGCCCCTGCTACTGGGCGGGGGCAAAGCTTATCAGGAGGACGCCCTTGAACTGGCGGGCGCGCTGCAGGCGGATTTGTTTTACTTAGACCCCCCTTACAACCAGCACTCCTATCTGGCGAACTATCATGTGTGGGAGACGCTCGTGCTGTGGGACCATCCTGAAACCTATGGCGTGGCGCGCAAGCGCGTCGATGTCAAGCAGCGCAAAAGTCCGTTCAACGCGCGGGCGCGAGCGCGAGAAGCGATGGCGTATCTGGTCAGCCAGATACGGGCGTCGCACCTGCTCGTCTCGTTCAACAACGAGGGCTACCTGACACGCGACGAGATTGAGACAATCCTGCGCGAGTGGGGCTATGTGGTCTGCTTCGAGCGCCCCTATCGGCGCTATGTGGGCGCGCTGATTGGCGTCTACAACCCGCGCGGCGAGAAGGTCGGGCAGGTCTCCCACACCCACAACTGCGAGAGGCTCTTTTTAGCTACGAAACAGAAAGCGGTGTGGGAGGCGTTTACTACTCCCTCGTAATCGTCTCATCCAGGTTCAGCAGCGCATTTGCTACTAAGGTCAGCGCGGCGCGTTCGGGGTTCGGTTCGCCCGTGAGTTGTTTGGCGGCGTCGGGCTGATGAGCGTAGTGTTCGCGCATCTGGTGGTACAGTCGCTCCAGCCGTTGCAGTTCGGCGGGGGTTGGCTCGCGCGCGGTGCAACAGCGGAAGCCGTAGCGCAGGCTCGCCTGCAGGTTGCCCCTGCCCTTCTGCGCCATGCGTTGCGCCAGCGCAACCGCCGCTTCCATATAGGCGGGGTCGTTCAACAGCACCAGCGACTGCAAGGGTGTGTTCGTGCGAGGGCGCATCGCCACGCACACCTCGCGCGAGTGGGCGTCGAACGCGACCATCGACGGGTACGGCGCGGTGCGTCGCCAGAAGGTATACAGCCCGCGCCGGTAACGGTTCTCGCCTGTATCGGTCACCCAGCGGTCGGCGTTGAAGGGGATATCCCACACGCCTTCGGGTTGCGGAGGGAACACGCTCGGTCCGCCGATTTTACGGCTCAGCAGTCCGCTAATCGCGAGGGCGTTATCACGCACCAGCTCGGCGGGCAGGCGGTAGCGCGGCGCGCGGGCGTAGAGTTCGTTCTTGGGGTCGCGCTCCAGCAACTCTGGCGTCACGCGCGAACTCTGTCGGTAGGTGGAGCTGGTCACAATCAGCCGATAGATGTGCTTCATGCTCCAGCCGCGCTCCATAAACTCCACCGCCAGCCAGTCGAGCAGTTCGGGGTGGGTGGGGTATGCGCCTTGCGTGCCGAAGTTTTCGAGCGTCTCCACGATGCCGCGCCCGAAGATAGTCGCCCACATCCGATTGACTTGTACGCGGGCAGTCAGTGGGTTCTCGCGCGATGCCAGCCAGAGCGCAAGCCCCAGACGATTGCGCGGCGCGTCTTTGGGGAACGGGTGCAACACTGCGGGGACGCCTGTTTCCACCACCTCGCCCTGTCGTGTGAACTCGCCGCGCGGGCGCACAACTGCCGTAAGAGGCTTGTCTGTGGGGTTATCCTCCATCACCAGTGTTGTAGGAATCTGGCGTTTGAGCGTTTCGTATTCGCGGCGCAGTGTCCACAGGCGCGCCGCCGCGCTGTTCAGCGTGCGCACGCGGAACCGCCCCAGCACATGCTTTTTGTGTTTCGTGTAGCGGCACTCCAGAGTCAGCTCCGCTTCGGCGGGTTGGCGCAAGCGCAGGGGCTGGCTTAGCCACAGCTCCAGCGTATGCGGCTTGCCCAGATGTCCATCCAACGCCCAGCCGCTCTCGGTGTTTTCGGGCTGCAGCACGCCGCGCGGGTCGAAACCGTTTTGAACCGCCGTCGCATGCGCCTCTTTGAACGCGACGGGCTTACCGTTCAGGCTCAGGCGCACGCCCGTCAACACGAAGTTGCCGTTGCCCGCGCGACCGGGACCTTTGTTGGGGAGCGACTCATGGGGCAGCGCGTCAATCAGGATAGCCCGTGTTTCGCCTTGCGGCAGGCGCAGTCGCACGCGATACACTTCCGTATCGGGCGTGTCGCCCTTCGCCAACAGGGAGCCGTCGTCCAGCGTGTGGAGTTCCGTGCCGTTCTCCGTGTTGGTTGCGGAGGGCGTCAGCGTCGGGGGTTGAGGCGCGCCGCGCGCCTCCAGCTGCTTGATTTGCTGTTCCAGCACGGCGAGCTGGCGTTCTTGTTCGGGCGTGGGCGCGGGGATTTGCGCCTCCAGCCACTTCTCCTCGCTCACGCTCGCGTCGCCAACGGGATAAATCTTCGAGTTGTTGAAAAACGCCAGCAGCTGGTAATACTCTTTCTGGGTGAACGGGTCGTATTTGTGGTCGTGGCAGCGGGCGCAGTTCATCGTGACGCCCAGCCACACAGTCGCCGTCGTATCCACGCGGTCGTAGAGTTTATTCTCGTGCGCCTCCGCCTGGTCCACGCCGCCTTCCAGATTCTGCATCGTGTTGCGGTGGAAACCGGTGGCGATGCGCTGTGATAGCGTCGGGTTCGGCAGCAGGTCGCCCGCGATTTGCTCAATTGTGAACTGGTCGAACGGCATATCGCGGTTGAAGGCGTCGATGACCCAGTCGCGGTAGCGCCACATCGTGCGGCGCAGGTCTTTCTCGAAGCCGTCGGTATCGGCATAGCGGGCGAGGTCGAGCCACACGATTGCCTGCCGCTCGCCGTAGTGGGGCGAGTTCAGCAGTCTGTCCACCAGCCGCTCGTAGGCGTCGGGGCGTTTGTCTTTCAGGAAAGCGTCCACCTCTTCGGGCGTGGGGGGTAGCCCGATTAGGTCCAGATACAGACGGCGGATGAGCGTTTCTTTGGGGGCTTCGGGCGCGGGCGACAGCCCCTCCTGCTCCAGCCGATGCAGGATGAAAGCGTCGATGGGGTTGCGCACCCACGCTTTGTTCTTCACTTCAGGCACGGGCGGGCGTTTCGGCGGCACGAACGCCCAGTGGACAGCGTTTTCCGCGCCTTCGGGCCACTCCGCGCCCTCGTTAATCCAGCGTTTGATGAGTTCAATCTGCTCGTTCGAGAGGGCGGTCATGCCTTTGGGCATGCGTGGACCTTCCTCATCGGAGCTGATGCGCTTGACCAGCAGGCTGTTCTCGGCGTCGCCAGGGATAATCACGCGCCCGCTGATGCCCCCCTTGAACGCCTCTTCGCGGTTGCTTAGGCGCAAGCCCCCCTGACGGCGTTCGGGTCCGTGGCACGGGAAGCATGACGCCCTGAAAATCGGCAGGATTTCGCGGGCGAAGTCTACTTTACGCTGTTGCGGCGGCTGAGGCGGCGCGGGCGTACTCCACACCAGCCCGCCCAACGCCAACGGCAAGCCGATATAACTTAGCCCTAACGCCAGCACGGTGCGCATATTATTATTATAGTCCGAATGGACTAAGATTCCTGCTAATACCGAGTGGAGTTTCAATTAGCTTAAGTCGTCGGCGGGGACGCCGACGCTACGGGCGCGCTTCGCGTCGCGTCAGCGTCCCGCCGACGCGACGAACGCAGTTCGCGT
>CAYYCA010000042.1:0-11356 GCA_964470265.1 uncultured Fimbriimonadales bacterium
TGTTCGTGCATTGCTCCGCCGTGCATAGCGGGGGATATTGTACCATGCAATTTGCGTCTCGGGCAGGGCGTGAGCAAAACCAGCATTTCTGCAGGATGAACGCGCCCACTTTGGCACGCCGGGTGCTACCAGATGGATCGAGCGGCGCGAAAGCCGCTCGAGATTCTAAAAACGGAGGTAACTAAGATGAGCATCTGGCATCGGATTGTGGGAACAGCGTTCGCAGGGCTGTGTCTTAGCGGACTGTACGCACAAAACCTTGTCGTCAACGGCAGCTTCGAGGATACCCCTCCCCTGACACGCAGGGGCAACGGTCACAACTGGGATGTGTTTCCCTCGATTCCTGGCTGGACACTTTCTTACGGACCAGCAATCGAGGTAATGGGGCACGTTCCAGGAGGGTGGGACGCAGCGGATGGCTCGCAGTGGTTGGAGCTCGATGCTGACACGATTCCTCCTACCTATCAGCAGGGGCAAATCGGAATCTATCAGGACATACAGACGACGCCTGGCGCCGTCTACACGCTGAGTTTCGCCTTCTCGCCACGTCCTGGACCGCGCAGAGATCCTGGCGAGATCGACGGGATTCGCGTATACTGGGGGGGCAATCTTGTGGCAACCCTCTTTGCTGATGGCAACAATCTGAGCAATACGCAGTGGACTTACTACACCTTTACTGTGACGGCGACAGCGTCCACCACACGACTGGAGTTTCAAGACGCCAGTCAGTACAACAACACTTACGGTGCATTACTTGACGATGTCTCTGTGCAGCTAGTCCCTGAGCCTGCTACACTGGTCGCCCTCGGCACAGGGTTAGCAGGTCTGCTTATCCGCCGACGACGCTTCTGAACGAAAAACCGAAGGTGTTGCCCTATCTCGACAAGACTGGGGCTACTTACCGAAAACAGTCAGGCGCAAATAGCGAAAACGCTTGGTGCGATAGGTTTCTCCTATCGCACCAACTCGCGAACTTTGCTACTCGTTCCTAAAGCGGCAGTGTCCCACGCTAAGCCCGTCGCCCGACGGGTAGGGGAAGAACTCCAGGATGTAGCATTTGGGTTTGGCAGGGTCGTCTTCGGTGCGGAAGAGTTGGGCTTCCTGCCAGCGTTGTTGCCACTTGGGTTCGATGGCTTTCGGGTCGTACGGTTCGTGCATTGCTCCGCCGTGCATAGCGGGGGATATTGTACGAAGTGGAGATAGCAGGTACAATTTCACTGTCACGAAGACGCCTACCATTCAGGTTCCCGACGAGGTGTACGCTGCGTGTGTGCAGATTGCTTAGCGCACGGGGCGTATGTTGAGGAGTGCGTGATTGAGTTTCTGGCGCGGTATCGCCCCCGCCCAACGCTTGTGCGGAGCGAGACGGACGCCCAGCAGTCGCTGGAACGCCTGATGCGCCACTTCGGAGCGCAAAGCCTTGGCAAGCCGACGGGCATAGAGAATGAGGGAATTGACGCCGACCTGCAGCGGATTTACTTGTAATGCGCGCCTACGGCATTACGGACGCGCTCACCACTGACCGCCACTTTGAGCAGGAAGACTTCGTGAGGTTGTGGGAGGTGGGCGATGTATAATTACCCTATGCGTACACTGCTCTGTTTTGGCGCGTTGCTAAGCATGTTCACTGCGTGGGCGGGCGGCGAGGGTTGCTCGCTCTGCGGGCGCGCCCACGCCGCAGCCGTCCGACACCCTGAAATCAGCCTGTTTTCGTTCCCTCCGCTGATTCAAGACCCCCAGCTAACCGATGTGCAGCACTATGACCTGACCCTCGAGGTCGTGCCCAGCACGCAGACACTCATCGGTTCGTGCGTGATGACCGTGAAAGTGACTCAGCCGACGCTGAACGCTTTCCGTTTCCGTCTGCGCGACAACTTCTTGATTACAGGACTGCGCCTGGACGGACGCCCCATCTCGTTCGTGCGTGAAAGCATCACCACTGTCCGCGCCGAGTTTGACCGAACCTACACACAAGATGAAGTGTTCCAGCTGCAGGTGGACTATCAGGGCGTGCCCGTCTCGCGCGGGTTTGGCTCAATTGAGTTCACGACGCGCTCGTCGGGGGCGGTGATTGTCGCCACGCTGAGCCAGCCCTACTATGCTTACACCTGGTGGCCCGCGAAAGACGAGAACACCGACAAAGCCACACTCACCTTTACACTGATCACCCCGCGCGATATGTTCGCCGTCGCGAACGGGATGCTACAATCCACCGAAGACCTGCCGAACAACCGCCGTCGCTATCGGTATCAGCATAATTATCCCATCGCGCCCTATCTGGTCGCCTTCGCCGCGACGAACTACCAGAGCTGGTCTCGCTCGTTCACCTACAACGGGCAGACGATGCCGGTGGATTTCTACATCTATCCCGAAAACGATACGGCGTCCAACCGCGCGGCGTGGGAGTTGTGTCTCCCGATGTTGCGCGTGTTCAGCGACCTCTATGGCGTGTATCCGTTCATGCAGGAGCGATACGGAATTTATCAGTTCCAGTTCAGCGGTGGGATGGAGCATCAGACGATGAGTGGGCAGGGCGGCTTCGGCGAGTCGCTCACAGCGCACGAACTGGCGCACCAGTGGTGGGGCGACATGGTCACCTGCGCCACATGGAACGACATCTGGCTTAACGAGGGCTTCGCAACTTACTCGGAGGCGCTCTGGCTGGAGTTCAAGAACGGGAGTAGCGACCCCGCTGCGCTCCGAACCGCGATGCAGAACCGCCGTCCGAGCAGTCTGAATGGCAGCGTCTATCGCTACGATACCAGCAGCGTGAACACGATTTTCAGTTCCAATTTCGCTTACCGCAAGGGCGCATGGGTGCTGCACAGCCTGCGTTGGGTGCTCGGCACGGAGCGATTCTTCGACCTGCTCGCGCGCTATCGCCAGCGATACGCCTACAGCCACGCGACCACCGCCGATTTTCAAGGCGTCGCTGAAGAGGTCTGGGGAGGCGCGATGGACTGGTTCTTTCAGCCGTGGGTCTACGGCACAGGCGCGCCCAGCTACGCATGGGGCTGGACAAACACCACTGTCAACGGCAAAAACTACCTGCTGATGTCCATCCGCCAGACGCAGCAGAGCAGCTATGGACTCTACACGATGCCCATCGGCATCCGCGCCACCGTCGGCAATCAGGCGCAGGATCTGCGAATCTGGAACAGCGCGCCGACGCAATACTATGTGATTCCCGTGTCGGGGACGGTTTCCAACCTCGCGTTTGACCCTGACGAGTGGATTCTCAAAGGGAGCAGCACGCAGGAGACCTACCGCCCCGGTCCGCCCGTGATTGTGGAGATGAACCCTGCGCCCGGAACCGTTTCCAGCGAAGTGAGGCAGATTGACCTCTACTTCCAAACGCCGGTGCAGATTAACGCCTCGCAGGTGCAGCTCACCAGTGCCAGTCAGGGCGCAATCAGCGTGGATTTTGCCTACGACGCGAACGCGCGGCGTGTGCGCCTGACGCTTGCTGAGCCGCTTAAGCCCGACGCTTATACGGTTCGGATTGCTCCCAGCGTGACGGCGGTCAACTCAGGGCTTGCGCTCGACGGCGAGTATCTGAACCAGCTGCCGACGGGCGACGGTGTACCTGGCGGTGAAGCTGTGTTGCCCCTGCGCCTGCTCGCTGTGAACGGGGATGTGAACGGCGACGGCTGCACCGACGACGCCGACCTGCTCGCTGTGCTGTTTGCCTTCGGGCAGACGGGCGCACGCGCCGAAGATGTGAACGGCGATAATCAGGTGGACGACGCCGACCTGCTCATCGTGCTGTTCAGCTTCGGGACAGGATGCTAAAGGTACAATTGTGCTATGAGCCGCGCTACGCCGATGGCGCCTGCGAAGGAACACTGGACGCTGGAGGAGTGGCTCCAGACGGAGATGGAGCCGCGCTGTGAACTCGAGCGCGGGAGGCTGATCCCGATGGCGTCGCCCCCACGAAGACATCAGGAGATCGTGCTGACCGCCGCGTATGAAGCGCGCCGCTACACGATTGTTAATCGGCTGGGTGCCCTGTTGATGGAGGTCGATGTGGCGTTGCCCATCGGAAAAGGCGTCATTCCCGACATCAGCTTCGTATCGCGCGAGCGCGAGGCGGAGCTGCTCACCCCCGATGGCAAGGTGCGCGGCGCGCCTGACCTCGTGGTGGAAGTCATCTCGCCCTCCACCCGCACCCGCGACACGGTCGAGAAGCTGCGCGATTATTACGAATCCAGAGTGCCGTGGTACTGGCTCATCGACAGCGAGACGCTGGTGATTCAGGAGTTGCAGTGGACGCCTGAGGGGTATGTGATTCGCACGGTGGCGGAACCGGGCGAGGTGTTTCGTTCGCAGGCGCTGGCGGGATTTGAGTTGGACTTGCAGGCGTTGCTGGGAGAGTAGCAACGGATGGACTGGGCGCACTCGTGGATGCCTGCACACCCCATCGCGCAGGGGCTGGTTGCTGGCGTGTTTATTGTGGCGATGAACCTGCTGGGCGCGCTGGTGGTGTTGCTCTGGCGGCAGCCCTCGCAGCGCCTGCAGGATGGGATGCTGGGCTTCGCCGCGGGCGTGATGCTCACCGCCAGTTTCACCAGCCTAATTTTGCCAGGGATTGAACGCGGCGGTGTGTGGCCTGTGCTGGTGGGCGTGGCGCTGGGCGCGCTCGCGATGGATTTAGCCGACCACCTGATTCCGCACCGCCACCCATTCCTTGGACGCGAGGGCTTAGACAGCAGGCGCGTGCGCGCCGTGTGGCTGTTTATCATCGCAATTACGCTCCATAACGCGCCCGAAGGGCTGGCGGTAGGCGTGGCGTTCGGCGGAGGACACTTCCGCGAGGGAATCTTGCTGATGATTGCCATCGGCGCGCAGAACATCCCCGAAGGGCTTGCGGTCGCGCTCGGCGCAACGGCGGCGGGCTTCGGCAAGCGGTTCTACGCCGTGTTCGTGGCGGCGCGTTCAGGGCTGATCGAGCTGCCGATGGCGGTGCTGGGCGCAGCGCTGGTCTATCTGTTCGAGCCGCTTGTGCCCTACGCGATGGGCTTCGCCGCCGGCGCGATGCTTTATATCATCAGCGACGAAATCGTGCCCGAAACCCATCGCAAGGGACACGAACGCTGGGCGACCTTCGGACTGATGATTGGGCTGATGGTGATGCTCTATCTGGATGTGATGTTGGGTTGATTGAGCCTGACAAAGGTGACGCTTCCAACTCGCAGTTGGGTATACTCTTTTTTGGAGACAAACGATGGCGCTCACAGCGGTACGGGGGTACTATCGGAACGGACAGATCGAGCTGGAAGAGCGACCTGAAGCGATTCAGGAAGCCGAAGTAATCGTTACCTTTCTGACGCCCGATGATGAAGAGGCTAAGCGGCGCGAGATCTTGCGTCAGCGATTTCTTCAGCGAATGGAGCAAGGCTATCCTCTGGGCGGCAAAGGTTATACCCACAGGGAGGAGTTATATGTCGAACGGATCGAACCTCATCCTCGTAGACAGTAACATCTTCGTGTATGCTCATGACTTAACCGAGCCTGGGAAGCGAGTCATCGCCAAACAATTGATCCGCGACCTTTCTGATTCCGATAGGCTGGTGATTACCGTTCAAGTTGTGCATGAGTTTTGCGCCGTGATGCTCCGCAAACGGCACGCAGGCATCATATCATTCGAATCTCTGCGCGATTTAGCTGAAGAAATGATGGCGACAGCAACACAGGTCATCGCTCTTACGCCAGCCATTACACTACGCGCACTGGATGGATACGAGCGGTACAAGATGTCGTTTTGGGACGCGCTCATTTGGGCTTCAGCGGCGAGTATGGCATCCCCCTCATTTACAGTGAGGATTTCCATCCAGGCGTGATTGAAAGTGTTACAATTGTCAGTCCCTTCGAAAATGCCGTATAGCTTATCCATCCTGACTTACCCTACAAACAACCTCGACTTGCTCAGCTCCATCTGCATCGTGACGAGACGGTGGTATACGCCCTCGCGCTCCATCAACTCGTCGTGCGAGCCGACTTCCACCACGCGCCCGCGCTCCAGCACCACAATCCGGTCGGCGTTGCGCAGCGTGGAGAGGCGGTGAGCAATCGCAATCGTCGTGCGGTTTTGTACCAACCGCTCCAACGCCTCCTGAATCAGCCGCTCGGTTTCGGTGTCGACGGAGGCGGTCGCCTCGTCCAAAATCAGAATTTGCGGGTTGCGCAGGATGGCGCGGGCAATCGCGATGCGCTGTCGCTCGCCGCCCGACAGCCGATGCCCCCGCTCGCCCACCCAAGTGTCGTAGCCGTCGGGGAAGCGCATAATAAAGTCGTGCGCGTTCGCGGCTTTGGCGGCTTCGATAATCTCCTCCAGCGTGGCGTTCGGACGCGCATAGGCGATGTTCTCGCGAATCGTGCCAGGGAACAGGAAGTTGTCCTGCAGCACCACGCCGATATGCTGGCGCAGGTCTTGCATTCGAATCTCGCGCAGGTCTTTGCCGTCCAGCAGGATGCGCCCGCGCGTGGGGTCGTAAAATCGGCAAATCAGGTTAATCAGCGTCGTCTTGCCGGAGCCAGACGGTCCCACCAGCCCAATCATCTCGCCGGGGCGGATGTGTAGGTTCACATCGTGCAGCACGGGATGGTGCTTCTCGTAGCCGAACGAGACATTTTCTAAGACGATTTCGCCCTTGACTTCGGTGAGTGGCTTCGCGTCGGGCGCGTCGCGCACTTCAGGCTCGGTGTCCAGCACTTCAAACACGCGCTCTGCCGCCGTCACCGTGCGCGACGCCCAGTCCATGATGTTGGTGATAATGCTCAGCGGGCCGAACAGCATGCCGATATACGACAGGAACGCCACGAGTTTACCGAGTTCAAAAGTGCCCTCCAGCACGCCGCGCCCGCCCACATACCAAATCACGAACGAGCTGGACATCACCAGAAAAGAAATCAGGGGGAACACGCTCGCGTTGATTTTGCCCGCGGCCATGCCTGTCTCGGCGATTTCGAAGTTGCGCTTGTCGAAAGTTTGCATCTCGCGCTGCTCTTGCGTGAACGCCTTCACCTCGCGAATGCCCGACAGCGTGCCTCCCAGATGCGCCGTGAGGCGCGACCAGCGATGCCAGTGCCTGCGCCAGACCCGAATTACTCTACGCCACGCATAGCGCGAGAGCCACACAATAAACGGCGCGGGAATCAGCACCAGCAGGCTCAGTTTCCAGTCCATCAGCACCATCACGGTCGCGATGCCGATAATCATCAGCAGGTTCAGCGCAATCGTGGGCGCGCTGTTCACGATAAAATCGTACAGAGCGTCCGTGTCGCGCGTCACGCGGCTCATGATGGAGCCTGTTTGACGCTTGTCAAAGTAGCTGAGCGAGAGCCACTGCAGGTGCTGATAGAGCTTGGAGCGCAGCATGAACGAGATTTCGCTGCCCAGCCAAGCGTTCAGCCGCCCGCGAACGATGTTCACGCCCGTACCGAGCAGACGAACGCCAATCAGCCCGCCCAGCAGCCACAAAAACAGATGCGCATTCGAGCGAGGAACCAGCACCTCGTCGATGAGAACCTTCGTTAGGTAGGGCGGGGTCAGCTCCACCGCCGCCGTGATGATCGCTAAGAAGGTGGACAGTCCCATATATTTCCAGTAGGGGCGCACCAGCTGCATCAGGCGCAGCAGCACCTGCCCCTGCGAGCGGCAGGCGGGGCACGACACGCAGTCTTCGGGAATCGGACGCCCGCACTGCTCGCATACGAGCTGTTTTTGCTCAAAGGGCGGCGGCTCTTCGTTTTTCAGCAACGCCTCAATTCGCAGCCGCGCCTGCCCAAACAGGTACGCCAGCGCGCTACTGTAGCGAATCAGCTCCAGAATGCGCCCGTCCTTGAGCTTCACCTCCAGGGCGGACGCGCCCACCAACTGCGTCGTGCGCACCTGCTCCACCTCGCTCAGGGAGACAGCGAGATGGATGGACACATGCGGCGCAGTTCCGTTCGTGTGCGCTGCGCCGTTGCGGTACGCGCCGTTCTGACTGTGGTTCTTGCGCAACCACGGCAAACGCGCGCTGGTGCTGGTCTCAACGGGGGTGTGGTCGACTCGTAAAGTGAGCAGGGTATCGTTCGCCAGAACGAGCCAGCTTTCGCCGAATCGCCCCTCTGGCGACAGGTCGGACGCTAAAGCGAACTCGATGTTCGCGTTGCCCATCCTTTGCTCGACGGCGGCGCGCACGAATTCGGGCAGCCGTCGTTGCGGCGTGTCCATACCGCCCTATTATACCTGAATTGCACGATTAAGAAAGCGTAAAAAACGGCGATGAGTCGGCAGGATTCTGCGTTGGAGACTCATCGAAGCGCTACGGTTCGCCTTCCATTCGCCGTAGCAGGTTCTCGAGCTGCTTCATTCGCTCGCCGT
The DNA here is from genome assembly GCA_964470265.1 of uncultured Fimbriimonadales bacterium. Lineage (GTDB taxonomy): Bacteria > Armatimonadota > Fimbriimonadia > Fimbriimonadales > GBS-DC > GBS-DC. The sequence goes on from CAYYCA010000042.1 coordinate 8,369, forward strand.
AGGTCGCCCAGTCGCCGTTGCGCAGCGCGTTTTGCGCCTCGCGATAGACGCGGTTCGCCTCGCGGGCGAGCGTGCGTAGGTCAGCGGGCGTCTCGGCGGCGGCAGGCGGCGCGCTTGTTGTAGGAGGCGTTGCGCCGTTTTGCGCGACGCGCGGCGGCGTACGTCCCACACGGCGCGTTAGCAACAGCTGCAAGCCCTCCTCCACCGTGTCGGTCATCACCACGCGCTCGCCGCTGGCAAGTACCACTTTTTTGAGTTCGGGAATCGCCCCCTCTGTGCGCGCCTGCAGGTAAATCGGCTTGAAATAGAGCATCGCCTGCCCCAGCGGGATAATCAGCAGGTTGCCTCGAAACACCTGCGACCCTTGCTGGTTCCACAGGTTCAGCTGCTGTGTGATTTCGGGGTTCTGGTTAATCCGCGCCTCAATCTGCTCGGAGCCGTACACCGTCTTCTGCTTTGGGAAGCGGTACAGCACAAGTTCGCCGTAGCGGTCGGGGTCGCAGTGCGCCGCGAGCCACGCCACGAGATTTTTGCGCTGTTGCGGGGTGAAGGGCAGGGTCAGCATGTAGCGCGGCTGCCGCTCACCTGGCGGCTGCATAATCACATAGTACGGCGTCATCGGCACGGTCTCGTTGTTCTGCAGGATCTCGCGGGCAATCGCCCACACATCCTCCTTGTTGAAAAAGATGCGGGCGTCGGTGGTGTGGTACAGCTCCAGCAGCTGCGCCTGGACCTCGAACAGGTCGATGGGATAGCGAATGTGCTTGCGCAGGTTTTCGGGCATCGCACTGAGCGGTTTGAACACATTCGGGTACGCCTGCGCGTAAGCGCGAATGAGCGGGTCGTTCTCGTCGGCGATATAGAAGTTCACCTCGCCCGTGTAGGCGTGGATGGTCGCCTTGACCGAGTTGCGCAGGTAGTTGAACTGGCGCACGATTCGGTCGCGCGAGAAGAACGGGCGGCTGTAGGGGTAGTTACGGCTGAAAGTGTAGCCGTCGTAAATCCACACAATCTCGCCGTTGTGAATCACAGGGTAGGCGTCGTCGTCCCAGCGGATGAAGGGGAGCATTGCTTGCACGCGCTCGCGGATATTGCGGCGGAACAGCAGGCGCGATTCGGGGTTCAGGTCGCCCGTGAGCATAATGTTCTGGTCGGAAAGGCGAATGGCGAACATCAGGCGCGTGAGCAGTCCGCCAATTGGCACGCCCCCGTCGCCGCTGTAGGTGGTGTAGACATTTTCCTCAGCGTCGCCTGCGCCCGTGAGCTTGGGGTAATCCAGCTCCTTGAGGTTCGAGCGCACGATGGCGTAGCGGTCGAGATTCTCGCCGAAGTAGATGGCGGGGTTCGTGAGCTTGAGCGGTTCCTGAACTGGCTCGGCGATTTGCGGCGGCAAATTGCGAATCCAGAACACCGGCTGCCCTTCGCCTGTCGCTTCGTTCACAGGGTTCATCACCAGCCCGTAGCCGTGCGTGTAGAGCAGGTGTAGGTTCTGCCAGCGCTGCGCAGGCGCAGGCAGTCCCTCCAAGTTCAGCTCGCGCACGGAGAGCAGTACCTGCCGCAGCCCGCCGTTCACCTCATAGCGGTCGACATCGATGTCCACGAACGCATAATAGGGCTTGAGCGCCTGCAGCCCGTTGTATACCTGGCGCAGCGGGCGAAAATCCCACAGGCGCAGGTTCTCCAGCGTGCCCTGCGCGCCCTGCAGGTCGGCGGCGGTCAGGTCATCCCGCACATCCATCACGCGCACCTGAATCTTGTCAAGGTTATAGGCGCGGCGGGTGAACTCTAAATGGCGCTCGATGTACTGGCTCTCGCGCTCCAGCTGGTTGGGGATAACCACGAACCGCTGTACCAGCGGCGGGTAAATCAGCGAGGCGGCGACCCAAAACAGCAGCACTGTCGCGAAGCCGCCAATCGGCAGCAGCAGCCCTGCCCCCCTGCGCAGACTCACCAGACACAGCACCGCCGCAATCAGCAAACCGAACACCGTGATTGTCAGAATCGGCAAACGCGCGTGGATGTCGGTGTAGCCCGCCCCGAAAAACTGGTCATGCTCGGAGAACACTAAATCGTAGCGCGCGAGCCACAGATACCAGGCGAACGAGAGCAGGAACAGCACCGCCAGAATCAGCATATGGGGCTTCACCGAGGGCAGGAAAGTGGGCATCCCGCCCAGCCAGCCCAACGCGCGATTGAAATAGTAAAACGCGCCAATCCCCACCAGCGCTATCAGCGAGGTGAACACCAGCAGCCCCGACAAAAACGACAGGAACGGCAGGCGGAACATATAGAAGCCGACATCCATCCCGAACAGCGGGTCGTTCACGCCGACCGATTGCGCGTTCTGGAACAGCATCAGGTCATGCCAGTACGCGCTCGCGCTCAGCCCCACGAACACCGAGAACGCCAGCGCGCCCAGAATCAGCAAATAGTAGGTTCCCCGTCGAACGGCGCGCGTGATACGCACGATGCGCCCCCCGCGTATCGCTAAATCAGGCTCCTCGGTCGCCCCCGCGATACGGTTGGCAATCATCAAGTTCGCCAGCGCGAAGACGAAAAAGCCGACCGCCGTCAGCAAAAACAAGATCCAGCGCAACGCGAGGATACGCCCGAAAATCTGAGGGTAGTTCACATCATGCACAAACCACAGATAATCGGTATACAGATTAACCAGAACGCCCCCAAACAGCATCACAAACAGGACGACCGCAATCACGCCTGTCGCGAGTTTCTGACGGGTTTCCATGCCGATTATTGTACCTGTCGGGACGACTTTATCTGGGAAGGACTCAAGTCCCTCAAAGGTAAAATCGTCTCCAAACTGTCGTGCAGGACTGAGTAAACCCCCTCCTTCAGGTTCCCCCTACTGCGTAGGGGGAACCGAGCCGCTTTTCGGTTCCCCCCGCTTCGCGAGGGGAACCTTAAAAGGAGGAGGGCAAAGCGGTGTGGAACGACGACGATTTAATCTTTGAAGGACTTAGGTCTCTC
>CAYYCA010000043.1:0-10906 GCA_964470265.1 uncultured Fimbriimonadales bacterium
ACTTTACCCCCCTCCGTAAGGTTCCCCCCGCTTCGCGAGGGGAACCGAAAAACTTGCTCGGTTCCCCCTACGCCGTAGGGGGAACCTGAAGGAGGGGGTTCTTGGAAAATGATGCTTCTACTCCCAGTTTGAGATAGAGTGCTGTACCCTTATCAGGGGGGCAGGGGTGAGGGCAAAATTGCGACACCCGAAACCCCCGTCAGTATGACAACGCTTTATTTGCGAAAATGAGCTTGTCATTCCGAGCGAAGCGAGGAAGCTCGTTCGGGATCATTTCCTGGAGGAAGAGCTTACCACGACGGGCACCGTACACAGTGAAAAGTTGCCCGTCTCGGCGCGATAGGTGACCTCTGCGAAGAGCGCGAGGTTGTCGCCGCGGCGGGGGATGCGAGCGACCCACTGATTGCCCTCTTTTCGGGCGCGCACAGGCTCCCAGCGTGCGGGGCGGAAGTCGGTGTCGTTCGCGCGGCGGGCAACCCACACCTCCACAATCTCAGGCGCTTTGTCCGTGCGCAGGCGATAAATCACTTCGTCGCCTGCGGTGCTGTGCGTCGCCGTGAGCTGGCTGGGGAACTCCATCTTGCCGATGCTCATCAGGTAGAACGCGCTCAGGCTATTGATGACGCGATCGAAGTCGCCGCCGAGGTTGTGCCCACCGTTCGGCACATAAAGCGTGTATTTACGCTTGCTGGGCAGGTCGTCAAAGTAGAACCGCGCGGCGTCCACTGTCCAGTAGGGGTCGTTCGCGCCGTTGATAATTAGAATCGGCATCGTGTAGCGAGCGCGATAGAAGTAAGGGTCGACCCAGCTCACGAGTTGCCTGCCGCGCTCGGTGAGCATCTTCTCCATCAGCCCGCGCGTGTAGTATTCTGAAATCTGCTCGCTGTAGCGTCCCCACTGTTCCAGCTGGTGGGGCATCTGCGCAAAAAAGTTCAGGTTGTCGAACACCATCGGCGCAATCGCGCGGGCGCGCTTGTCCACCGCCGCCGTGAGCCAGGTCGTCCAGCCGCGCTTGGACGCGCCAGTAATCACGAAGTCCTTGATGTTCAGCCCCCACTCTTTGCGGGTGAACTCCTGTACGGCGTCCATCGCGCGCACAGCGGACTTGACCATCGGGAACAGCAGGGGCCAGGTGGCGTCGCCCGTCTCCCAGAACTGCACATAGGTATGCGCGATTAGGTTGTCTTCCACTAAATCGGGGCGAATCAGGGGCTGGTTGGGCACATCGTGCAGGATGACGCCGATTGCCCCCACGCGCTCGGCGGCGCGCGCCACGATTTGCAGCTCGCTGCGTCCGTCGCCGCTGCCCGTGATATACAGAATCGCCGTTTCGGTATGCTTGAGTTCCCTCGGCTTCACGATCCGCACGCGGTGCCGCCAGGTGAACTCGCGCCACTTCTGCGAAACGACGGTCAGCTCCACGAACTGGCTCTCGCCGATTTTCGACTCCAGCGATTTCGTCCATTCAAACGGCGAGGGCGCGTTCACATAACTCGTCAAGTCGGCGGACGCGCCTGCAAGCAGCCCAATCAGCAACAGCCATCCTATCAGGTGTTTCATTGTCTCCTCCGTGCTACAGCATTAGACGGCTCCATCGTCAGTTTGCGTCGGCGTGGGGCGCAAATCGGTTCCCTGCCGCGTGGTTCAACGGCAGAAGGATACCTGACAACGGGGTATCATACAGCCATGCGACTGGTCGGCGTGCTGGTTTCGGTAGCGATATTGGGTTTACTACTGATGGTCTGGCTCTACTATGGGACGGGCGGCTCAGCCCAGAACGGCTCGCAACCGCCGGGCGCGCCCCCGCCTGCGAGCCGTGTGGGCGAAGTGCGTCAGGCGGCGGAGAGCGTGGAGTGCCGCAACAACCTGAGCCAGATTCGCGCCGCAATCCAGATGCGCGTCACGACTGAGGAGACCTACCCCGCCAGTCTACAGGAGCTGGGCTTACCCGCGACGATGCTTGCCTGTCCTGTGTCAGGGCAAGCGTATCAGTATGATCCGAACACAGGGCAGGTGAAGTGCCCCACGGCGGGTCATATGAGTTATTGAGGTATCATACCTAAGGCGTCCTATGCGAACTGAGCCTTTGCCTGTGGACATACCTGCCGAGGCGCTAAGCGAGTTTTGCCCGAGGCGTCATATCCGCAAGCTCGCCCTGTTCGGCTCCGCTCTTCACGGCATGTTGAAGCCTGAGAGCGATATTGATCTGCTGGTAGAGTTTGAGGAGGGCGAAGTACCAGGCTTGCTCGGTATCGCTCGCATCGAAAGAGAGTTATCGGCGCTGTTTGGGGGACGAAAAGTGGACCTGCGAACGCCGCGCGACCTGAGTCGCTACTTCCGAGACGAGGTCGTGCGCCAAGCTGAGGTTCTGTATGAAGCAGGATGACCGTGTACACCTACAGCATAGGTTGGACGCCGCCCGCGAGGCGCTGCAATTCATGCAGGGTCGTACACGAACCGACCTGGATACCGACAGACAGCTCACCCTTGCCGTAGTAAAAGCGATTGAAATCATCGGCGAAGCGGCTTATCGCATCTCGGAATCGACGCAGCAGCAGTACCCTCAAATCCCGTGGGGAGACATCGTCGGCATGCGTCATCGCCTTGTGCATGGATACTACGAGATTGACCTCGACATCGTGTGGGCAACTGTTCAAAATGAACTTCCGCCCTTGATTACTCAGTTGGAAACGATTCTACAGAACGATAATTCGGTATAATCCTACATATAGCGGGTGATGACCATGCAGACCCAATCGCTTGCAGTGGTGCAGAGCAACGGACAGGCGCAGGCGGCGCGACAACTCATCGGGCGCGTGGTGGGTACGGAGCGACAGCCCAACACTGCCTATCAGTTCCATTTCTGGGCGACGCCCGACGCGCCAATCGGAATCGGAACCCTCGTGGTGGTGGACGCAGGCGTGCGCAAGGTATGGGGCATCGTGACCGAAGGACAGGGCTATAACGATGTCGCCAGCCCGATGTTTGACTATTTGGGCGCAGACGGGCAGCCCGACGCGCAGCCCCCGACCGACCGTCCTGAAATCCGCGTCTACTCCGCCGCGGTGCTGCGCCACTACCCTGAACAACCTGTGCAGCCTGTGCCAATCGCGCCCGTCTACCTCGCCACCGAGCAGGATGTGCAGACCGCCCTGCGCATCGACGAGATCCCCGACCATCGGCGCATCCCCGTCGGCGTGTACGAGAGCGGAACCAGCATCGCCCCGATTTACTTAGACGCCGACTTCCTGCTGGGACCCGAAGCGGGGCATCTGAATGTGACGGGCACAAGCGGGTTGGCAGCAAAGACCAGCGCGATTCAGTTCCTGCTGACCGCGATTTTCCAGAAAACCTCCAAAAGCGTGGCGGTGGTGTGCTTCAATGTGAAGGGGGGCGACCTGCTGTTTCTGGATTTGCCCGCCGCGCACCCCCTCGCGCAGCGCGACTTAGATATTTATCAGGCAGTGGGCGTGCAGCCTGTGCCGTTCCCCCGCGTGGAGTATTACGCCCCGTACAAGCCCGACCGGGTGAATTTGGCAACGCTGCGCACGAACCCTGCCCTGCGCCATAATGTGCATCCCATGCTGTGGGGCATGCGCGAGGTGATGCGCTATGTGGAGGTGCTGCTGAACAAGGACGATGTGGACGCCAAAGCGGACGCCTTTCTGCAGTTCCTGCGCCAGCGCGTGATTGAGCCGGGCGAGTTCGCTTTCGAGGAAGAAGAAGCCGAGATACTCGCCGAGCGCGGGCTGCCTCCCAAACTGCGCGTGCAGAGCTTCGGCGACCTTGTGCGGTGGTTCGAGGTGGTGCTGAAACTACTGGAAGCGAAAAACCAGAAGCAGTGGCGCAGCTTCGCAGTAGAGACGATTCGCAAAATCCAGAACCGCCTCGTGAACCTGACCACGCGCTTTGCAGGGCTGGTGGGCGAGGGCGACACAGCGATGGATTTGCCGTGGGGGGCGTTTCAGGATCGCACGGTGTATGTAATTGATGTCGCCAACCTGTCGGCGGAGGCGCAGGATTTAATCTTTACGCGCGTGATTGCCGAACTGCGCGAGCGGATGGAGCAGCGCAGTCTCGGCGTGGATGCCGTCGTGGTGGTGGTGGACGAGCTGAACCAGTACGCGCCCAACACGCACCGCGAGACCTATGTGATGCGTACCCTGCGCGACATTTGCGCCCGCGGGCGGTATCTGGGGCTGGTGCTGTTCGGGGCGCAGCAGTTCCGCTCGCAGGTCGACCGTCAGGTGGTAGGCAACTGCTCCACCTCGCTGTACGGGCGCATCGAGATGGAGGAGATGGCGCAGCCGGGCTACAACATCTTCGGCAACGCCGTGAAAGAGAAGATGGGCGCGCTTTCGCCCGGCGAGATGCTGGTGCGCCATCCCTACTTCAATCAACCGGTGTTCGTGCGGTTCCCGCGCCCGGCGATGATGCGCGGGCAGGATGGGCTGCAGCTCTATAAGCCCGAACCCGACAAGTCGCTCGAAGACGCTGTGTGGGAAAACCTGCGCCAGCTGAACCCGAATCTGACGCGCAACGCCGTCGCCGACATCATCGCCCGCACCCGAAACGGCAACGGCGAACCCGACAAAGACCGCGTTATCGCCGCGATGCAGAAGGTGTTGACTTTACAGCCTCCTGCCGACGAGGTGTTGAAGGTGTTCGAGCGCGAAGTGCCTAAGCCCGTCGCCTCGCGCCGCGTGGAGGACGACTCATTCGAGGCGGAAACGAGAATGCCAATTGATTTGCCGATTAGCAGCCTGCTGGATGAGGATGATGAGGATCCGTTTGAGTAATCGATAAATCCTAATATCAACTGAGGTTTCAAGTAGTTCAAGTCGTCGGCGGGGACGCCGACGCTACGAACGCGCTCGCGTAGCGTCGGCGTCCCCGCCGACGACTTGAACTACTTGAACGCGCGATTGGTATCAGTCACCCGAAGCCTCCACAATCAGCGTGACGGGACCGTCGTTTTGCAGGCGCACCTGCATCGCCGCGCCGTAGACGCCTGTCTGGACAGGGACGCCTTCCGCCTGCAACGCGGCGCAAAACCGCTCATAGAGCGCGCGCCCCTGTTCGTAGGGCGCGGATTCGGCGAAGCTCGGACGCCTGCCCTTGCGACAGTCGCCATATAGCGTGAAGTTGGAGACCACGAGCATCGCGCCGCCGATTTCCAGAACCGACTTATTCAGCTTGCCTGCTTCGTCTTCGAAAAAGCGCAGGGAGGCGATTTTCTGCGCCAGCCAGCGGGCTTGTTCGTCCGTGTCGCTCTGATGGACGCCGAGCAGCACCAGCGCGCCCTGCTCAATGCGCCCCACGATGCGTCCCTCCACCTCTACCTCCGCCCACTTAACCCTTTGAATGACGGCTCGCATCCTTGCTCTTGCCCTCCATCAGGCGGGAGACCGCCAGCACATCCTCAATCGAGGCGAGTTTCTGCGTAATCGCCCGCAACTCCTGCGCGCTGCGAGCCTGTACCACGATATCCACCTGCGCCGTCAGCTGGGGGGTGCGCTTCACTCGAACATCGGCGATGTTCATATTCGAGCTGCCCAGAATCGTGGTGATGTCCGCCAGTACGCCGGGCTTGTCTAAAGTTTCGAAGCGCAGCGCGACGGGGTAGGCGCGGTCTTTTTGGGGAACCCATTCGATGTTCATCACGCGCTCTGGCTCCTTGTCTTCGAGGGCGCGCAGGTTGGGACACGAGGCGCGATGCACCACAATGCCGCGCCCGCGCGAGATATAGCCGCGCAGCTCGTCGCCGGGCAGGGGATGGCAGCAGGTGGCGCGGCGGGTCATGTAGCCGTCGGCGTCTTCAATCTGCATCGCGCGGATTTCGCGTCCCGTTTGCGCGGAGGGCGCAGGCGATGGCTCCACAGGCGCGCTCGGCAGCACCGTGCGCAAACGCTGCGTCACTGCTTGCACGGAGGTCAGCCCCTCGCCGATGCTGGCGTACAAATCGTTCTCGGCGCGGAAGTTGAGCGACTTGAGAATCTCGGGCAACGCCTCTTTGAACTGCGCGGGGGGGATGCGCAGGCGCGTCAGCTCGCGCTCGAGTAGCCCGCGCCCATGCTCGATAAACTCCGCGCGGCGCGCCTCGCGAAAATAGGCGCGAATCTTGCTCCGCGCGCTGGAGGTACGCACGATATTCATCCAGTCGTAGCTCGGCTGCGCGTTCTGGCGCGTGATAATCTCCACGATGTCGCCTGTGCGCAGCTTGTAGTCGAGCGGGACAATCCGTCCGTTCACCCGCGCGCCCACGCAGCGGTTGCCAATCTCCGTGTGAATCCGATAAGCGAAATCGATGGGCGTCGAGCCTTCGGGCAGGTCAATCAGGTCGCCTCGCGGCGTGAACACGAACACCTGGTCGGCGGTCATGTCCCGAAACACGCTGGTCAGAAACTCGAGGTTGCTCTTCGCGTCGGTCAGGTCGCGCAGTTGCTGCTGCAGGGCGGGCAGCTGCATCGGCTTCTGGTCCTGCCCCTCCTTATAGCGCCAGTGCGCCGCCACGCCGTACTCGGCGACTTGGTGCATCTGCCAGGTGCGAATCTGAATCTCCAGCGTGCGCTCGTTCGGTCCAATGACCTTCGTATGGAGCGACTGGTAGCCGTTCGGCTTCGGCGCGGCGATGTAGTCGTAAAACAGCGCGGGAATGGGCTTCCAGAGTTCATGCACAATCCCCAGCGCCATGTAGCACTCTTCGACGGTCTCGGTCAGCACGCGCAGCGCAATCAGGTCATAAATCTGGCTGAAATCGATCTGCTGCTGCTTCATCTTGTTGAAGATGCTCCACAGGTGCTTGGGGCGTCCCATCACCTCCGCGCGCACGCCCCGCTCCCAGAGGCGGTCCTTGAGGATGGTAATCAGCTCCTGCACCTCTTTTTGGCGTTGGGCGCGGGTCTGCGCCACCTTCTGGCTGATGTCGCGATATTCCTGCGGATAGAGATACTTGAAGGCGAGGTCGTCCAGCTGCGCTTTGATTTGATAGATTCCCATACGGTGGGCGAGCGGCGCGTAGACCTGCATCGTCTCGGCAGCGATTTGAATCTGCTTTTCGGGGGGCATGGCGTCTAAGGTTTGCATATTATGCAGGCGGTCGGCGAGTTTGATAATCATCACGCGCAGGTCGTCGGCGACCGCGAGCAGCAGTTTGCGCAGGTTCTCGGCGGTTTTGGCGATGCTCATGCGCCGTTTGCCCGCCTCGTTGAAGATTTCGAGTTTGCGCTCGGAGTGGTGCAGTTTGCTCACGCCCTCCACGAGTTTGCGCACTGTCGCGCCGAACCGCTGCTCCAGCTCTTCGGGGGTGGTCTGCGTGTCTTCCAGCACATCGTGGAGCAGTCCGGCAATCACGGTGTTCAGCCCCATCTGCAGGTCGGCTAAGATGTGCGCGACCGCGAGCGGGTGCGTGATATACGGCTCCCCGCTTTTGCGTTTCTGACCGTGATGCCGCTCTTCCGCGAACAGGTAGGCTTCTACAATGCGCGAGGTGTCCGCCTCAGGCGCATAGTCGCGCACCTTTTCGATGAGCGCGTCGACCTGTTCGGGAAGCTCAAATTCCAGCGCGTACATAAAAAACAGCCCTGATTTATTATACGAGAGCGTAAGGATAATTATCGTCGGCAGCCCGCCAATGTCGAATAACTGCACCTATAGTCCCTTCGGCGGGACGCCGACGCTACAGTGCGACGGCGGGGACGCCGTCGCACCAACCGCAATCTACATCACACGCATCACATCGATATCGCGCTCCTCGTCGCTGATGGGCGGCAGGGTCTGAATCAGAGCAACCTGCCCCCGAATGGTCTCCTCGTCGCGGGCATAGATAGGGTCGCCGTTTTCCGTCGCCATCTGCCAGAGCATCGCGTCGCGCGGTGTGATGAGCATCAAATCGAGATAGTAGTCGGGGCTGACGATGGGGTGCAGGCGCGTCGCGAGTTGGCGCAGGGTCTCCACCTTGTCCTCGTGGGGCAGCGATTCGTCGATCCATACGCCGAAGGTGGCGTCGCTCTGCATCACACCTTCCGCTCGCACCGTGAACGCCAGCACCACCGACACCGCCTCCATCTGCTCAAACACGCCGATCAGCATCGGCACACGCTCTGCGGGGATGGGTTCTCGCCCGTCAGGTCGCGGGTCGTCCAAGAAACTGCGTTCGTCAGTCATGGTTGGGGTTCTCCTCAGAGATAGTATACCTGTATTTCTCTATGAATATCGGGAATCACTCCGTGCGTATATCCCGCAGCCACTTCACATGCCCGTCTAAAAACAGCCGATTGCGCCCGCCGCGGTGGACGGCGCGCCCGCGCAGGGCAGGCTCCACCGCGCCAATGGTGCGCGGGAAGTAGGGGTCTACGGCAAGTTCGGCGTCGCTCAGCCCTTCCGGGCGCGTGTAGAAGGGGCTGGGATTCGCCTGCAGGTCGACGACCGCTTGGTCGGGCGTCTTGCCCCAGAAGTTGTCGGGCGGAACGGGGTCGTCCACGCGGTCAAACCGCCACATCCAGTAGCGGGTAATCTGGTCGGGGGCGACGGTCTGTTTGACCTGAACCACCTCGCCCAGCATGCTGCCCGCGACGCTGGGGCAGCTCCAGAGGTTCCAGTTGCGCGTGTAGGGCGACAGCACAATACCTGCCCACCCACAGCGCGGGTCAGACGGGGGCCAGCTGCTCCAAGGACGATAGCCCAGCGCGCGTTTCAAATCCCGGCGGTCGGGCATTCGTTCATCATAGTCCTGCAAGTACATCCAGAACGCCTGTCCAATCTGACGCAGGTTCTGGGCGCAGGCGGTTTGCCGTGCGCTCTCCCGCGCCTGCGCCAACACAGGAAACAGAATCGCCGCCAACACGGCAACAATCGCAATCACAACGAGCAGCTCGATGAGCGTGAATCCCCGACGCATGGCTAACTCAGATTCTACCCCCTCCCCCAAATCGCTTTCCTGCGCCAAATCGTGCATAATATATAGAGCGGGGCGACAAGTTGAGCGATTGGCTACGGATAGCGGAGCATATCGCAGCGCGGGGGGCTATCTTAGCCCTCGACACGCTGCTGGTGGCGTTCTTAATCTATCGATTGCTGCTGCTGGCGAAGGGTACACGCGCGTATCAGGTGCTGATCGGGCTGCTGGTGTTCGTACTCGCGCTCTACCTGAGCGACGCGCTGGGGCTGGAGACCATCCACTGGCTGCTCGATCGCATGACGACGCTGGGACCCGTCGCGCTGGTCATCCTGTTTTTCCCAGAGTTGCGCCGCGTGCTGGAGACCATCGGGCGCGTGGAGTTCTGGCGCAGCAGTTTCGGCGGCGCATCGAACACCGAGCCGATTCAACGGGCGATTAACGAGGTCGTCAGCGCGGTGCAGCAGATGGCGCGCGACCGAATCGGCGCACTGATTGTGTGGGAGCGCAAGGATCGCGTGGCGGAGGGCAACGGCATCGAGTTGCAGGCGGAGGTTACCTCGCCGCTGTTGCGTACGATTTTCTATCCCGGCTCGCCCCTGCACGACGGCGCGGTCATCTTGCGCAACGCCGAAATCGTCGAAGCCGCCGTCTACTTCCCCGAAATCAGCCAGAACCCCGACATCCCCAGCAGTATGCACACCCGCCATCGCGCAGGCATCGGCGTCACGGAGAACTCCGACTGCGTCTCGATTATCGTCTCGGAAGAGACAGGGCAAATCACGGTAGCAGTGGACGGCGCGTGGACGCAGAATGTGGACGCCGACCATTTGCGCCGCCTGCTCAGCGACCTGCTCACGGGCGAGGCGCGCCCGCGCATCCTGGAGCGCATGGGCGTCACCCTCTCGAATGTGCGCAAGAACCGCGCCGACCGCCACGCCAACAAACGCACTGAAGAGAAGACGGCTTAGCAGGTATACTTCCCCCATGAGAGGTGAGGCAATGACCAAACAGGCGATACTTTCGAAGGACGCGCCCGCGCCGATTGGACCCTATTCGCAGGCGACGCGCGTCGGCGACTGGATTTTTCTCTCAGGGCAAATCCCGATTGACCCTCAGACAGGCGAACTCATCGTGGGCGGCGTGGCGGCGCAAACGAAGCAGGTCTTGCAGAACCTACAGGCAGTGCTGACGGCGATGGGGCTGAATCTCGACAGTATCGTGAAAACGACGATTTATATGACTGATTTGAACATGTTCGCGGAGATGAACGAGGTCTATGAGACTTATTTCCGTCCGCCGTACCCAGCCCGCGCGACGGTTCAGGTGAGCGCGCTGCCAAAAGGCGCCCATGTGGAGATCGAGGCAATCGCCTACGCAGGAGGCTAACGATGCAGAAGATGCTCATCGGCGGGCATCTGGTCGGGGCAGACGAGTGGCTGGAGGTGCTGAACCCCTATACGCGCGAACCCGTTGACCATGTGGCGCGGGGGGGCGCAACCCATGTGGATCAGGCGGTCGCCCTCGCCCGGCACGGCGCGGAGAAGATGCGCGAACTCTCGCTTAGCCAGCGCGCCGCCATCCTCAAGCATGTCGCCGAGCTGATTCGTCAGGAGCGACAGTCGCTGGCGACGCTGTTGACCTTAGAGACGGGCAAGCTCATCGGCGAGTCGCGCATCGAGGTCGAGCGCGCCGCGATGGTGTTCGAACTCGCGGCGGAGGCGTGCCATCACCCCCGCGCGACGCAATTCCCGCCGGAGTCGTTCACCGACGGCGCGTCGCGGTTTGGCTTCTGGGCGCGCGAGCCGATGGGCGTGGTGGCGTCGATTCTGGCGTTCAATTTACCGCTGGCGCAGGCGGCGCAGAAGACCGCGCCCGCCATCGCCGCGGGCAACGCGATTATCCTCAAGCCTTCGACCGAAGCGCCGCTCACGGTGCTGCGACTGGGGCTGCTACTCTACCGCGCGGGCATGCCCCCCGAAGCGCTCAGTATCCTCACGGGCAAGGGCG
>CAYYCA010000044.1:0-10886 GCA_964470265.1 uncultured Fimbriimonadales bacterium
TGGAGGCGAACTTCATGGGGCGCGAGGTGCGCCTGCGCGCGCTGATTCCTGTTTCTACGAAGACGCCGCATAAAGGCATTAATCGCGTGGATGGCGTGGGCGTATCAGCGATTATCGATATTCGAATCTAAGCTCCTGTAGCACGGACAGTCCTGCCCGTGCGTGGCTGCTTGGACACGACTGTCCAAGCCACGAAGGTATGCGTGAAGGTCTCTACGCGATTGTCGGCGCGGCGGGCGTGGGCGAAGATACGGAGTCGTACCGAATCGGCAACGCCCTGCCTGCCGCTGTTGTCTTGCCTGAAAATGAGGCGGAGGTGTGCGCCCTGCTGGAGTATGCGCAGGGGATGCGCGCGCCGTGCATCGCAGCAGGCAGCGGAACCCACCTGACGCACCTTACCCCCCACGAACGCGCGTGGTGGCTGCTCAGCACGCGCCGTCTGAATCGGATCGTTGACTACTCGCCTCAAGATCTGGTGCTGACAGTCGGCGCGGGGATGACGCTTCAGGCAGTGCAAGACCTGCTGCGACAACATAATCAGTACCTGCCGTGGAACCCTGCACTGCCTGCGCAGGCGACGATTGGGGGGATTGTGGCGAGCAACCGCGCGGGTTCGTGGCGGTATCGGTACGGGACGCCGCGCGACCGAGTGCTGGCGGTTCGAGCCGTGCGTCCCGACGGCGTCGCCTTCAAAAGCGGCGCGAAGGTGGTCAAAAGTGTCGCGGGCTACGACCTGCACCGCCTGCTCTGCGGGTCATGGGGCACGCTTGCGGTCATCACGGAAGTCACGCTTAAAGTGCAGCCCTTACCTCAGCAGTTTGAGGCGGTGGGCTGGTTCGCTTCATGGGAGACTCTGGAGCCGACGCTCGCGGAGCTGATGCGCATGCCCATTCAGCCTGACGGGATGACGGTTGTGGCGTTGCGGGCGCGCGAGTCGCAGGGGTGGTCAGGGTTGCGTGAGGTAGCGATGTCTACACTGGAATGGGGCAGGGTGCAGCGTGAGAATCCTGACTTTGCTCGGAATGAAAGCATCGGCTGGGCGGAGATTCCTCGCTTCGCTCGGAATAACATGGCTTGCTCGCCCCGACCAGACATGTCATTCCGAGCGAAGCGAGGAATCTCATTCCAATCGGAGCTTCTGTCGTCCAATCCGAACAGAGGCGCGCTGGCGTTATTTTGCCCTCACCCCCAGCCCCTCTCCCACGGCGTGGGAGAGGGGAGCCGATTCCTCTTCTCAACCTCACCCCCTAACCCCCTCTCCGTAAACGGAGAGGTGGAGCCGTGTGGGTGCATGGCAAGCGTCCCTCTCTCTCCGTTTACGGAGCGGGGGGATAGGGGGGTGAGGTTGAAACAGCATCTACACCGACAACCCTCCGCAACCATCACCGAAACGCCCCGTTTGGGCAGAGTCGAGCCACTCACCTCCCAAACGCTGCCCAAACCAGAGACGCAGCTCCAGCCGCTCACGATGTCTGAAACGCCCCAACCCTACATCCTGTTAGAGTTCTCGGGCAGATCCGAAGGCGTCGCGTGGCAGATCCAGCACCTGCGCGAGCAGGGCTACCCTGCCGAGCCAGTGGACGAAACCCTACTTTATCAGATTCGCGATTGGCTCGCGCCGCGCCCGCACGCGCTGATGCTCCAGATTCTGCTGCGCTCCAGCGAGGTCGCTGACGAAATGGTGCGCTGGACGGAACTGCCCGGCGTGTCGGCAATCGCTCACGCAGGCAGCGGCGTGCTATATATTGCTGCCGACGAAAGCGGACTGACCGAGACGCTGATTCAGCGTATTCGCGTCCTGAACGCGAAGTATCGTGTGCTGAACGGCGCAGCGTGGCTCCGCGAGCAAACCAGCGGCGAACTGCCCCGCATGACGCTCAGCGAGGGCGAACGCCGCCTGATGCAACACCTCAAGCACGCGCTGGACGCCAGAAACATCCTGCCCGCGCTGGTTTAGCACTCGGGGCGAAGTCGATTGAGCGAAGAATCGTCGGCAGGGACGCCGACGCTACGCATGCGGTTCGTAGCTGCGCGTCCCCGCCAACAGTGGACGCGCTTGGAAACGCGGTTGACGATACTATGCCGCCTCGATGTTATACTGGGTCAGCACGGTTCGTACCTGGTTAATGAACTCGGACGGGGTCGTGTTGTTCCAGATGATGTACCCGGATGCGCCGGTCTCGCGTTGCCACTGGGTCGCCTGCGAAGCGTACTGACTGGGCACAATCAGGAAGAACGGGGTCTGCGGGGTCGTATTGCGGATCTGGTTCACGAAGGTCTGCGCGTTGAAGTTATCTACCTGTCCGGTCGGCGAGCCCCAGAACACGAACGCGGCGCTCCAGTTGCCGTTCTGGAACTCGCTAAAGGTGCGCGTCGTGTCGGGAGTCGTGCAAACATACCAGTTTCGGGGCGTCGTGGCGTCAAAGGAGCGCGTCAGCTCCGTACCGCCCGTAGCAAAGAACACCTGACTCATCGGTTGGTCCTCCTTCAATTGGTCTGGTTCCGGCTGTGAACCTGAGAGAATTATCGGCAGGGCGTTCCGAAATCTTGAGTCCCATGATGAGGTACACTTTGGTTGTTCCGTTGCTTCAACGCCGAAGCCGCATCGCGTGATTTCGCGGCGCGCAACGACGCCCCGCGCACTAAGGGAGTAGGCATGCGCAAACTATCTGAACTTCGGCAACGGATTGACCAGATCGACGAGCAGCTCTTGCAACTGCTGAACGAGCGGGCGGAGCTGGCGAAGCAGATTGGCGAGATTAAATCGCGCAACGACAAGCCCTTCTTCACGCCCGAACGCGAGCAGATGATTTATCGCCGCCTGCAGCAGCTCAATCGCGGTCCGCTCACGCAAGAGCAGATTATCGGCATCTTTCGGGAGATTATTTCGATATCGCGCGCGCTGGAGAAAGCCCCAACGGTTGCCTACTGGGGACCCGAGGGGACCTTCACGCACGCCGCCGCGCTGAAGTGTTTCGGGCGCGCGGCGCACTACACACCCGTCGAGAGCATCGCCGATGTGTTCGCGGCGGTGGAGCAGGCGAACGCCGACTACGGAGTCGTGCCGATTGAAAATTCGCTGGCGGGCGTCGTGCCGGAAACGCTGGATATGTTCCCGCTCACCAACGCCCGCATTTGCGCGGAAGTGTATGTGCCGATTGCGCACCACCTGCTTTCCCGCTGCAAAAACACGAACCAGATTGTGCGCGTATATGCGGGTCCGCAGCCGTTGCAGCAGTGCCGACGCTGGCTGCGGCTGCACCTACCTGCCGCGGAGATTATCGAGACCGTGCCGACCGCCCGCGCCGTGAAGTTCGCGGCGGAAGACCCCAACGGCGCGGCGATTGGCAACGCGCTCGCCTCCGAACTCTACGGCGTGCCCATCCTGTGCGAACATATCGAGGACAACCCGCACAACCGCACGCGCTTCTTAGTGATAGGCTACAACGAACCCGCCCCCACAGGCAACGATAAGACCTCGCTGGTGATGACCCTGCGCAATCGTCCGGGGGAGCTGTACCATGCGCTGGGCGCGTTCCACAAGCACGGCGTGAACCTGACAATGATCGAGTCGCGCCCTAACCCGCGCGGGATGTTCGAGTACCTGTTCTACATCGACATTCAGGGGCATCGTCAGGATGAAGTGATCAAGTCCGCGCTGGAGGAGCTGGATCGGTTCGCGCGCGAAGTGGTGTTGTTGGGTTCGTACCCTGCGGCGGAGTGAATCGCTGGGGTTCAGCGCGGCTCCCCATCCCGACAGCAGGGGCGCACACTGCCGCGCACAACTAATGTCCCAGGCAAGAGGATTGGCTCCGCTGGCGCAGGCTCACCATGTTCAATCATGCGTAAGAGCAACTTCACGGCTTCGCGTCCCATGTCCGCCATCGGGCTGTGAATCGTGGTCAGGCTCGGCGAGAAGCTCTGCAGTGCGGGGATGTCGTCAAAGCCCGCCACCGAGATGTCCTGCGGCACGCGCACGCCGTGCTGCTGGAGTTCCTGCATCAGCCCAATCGCGGTCAGGTCGTTCGCGCACAGCACGGCGGTCGGACGCTCAGCGAGTTGCAGCAGTTGTCGCGCTGCGTCGCGCCCTGACTCCAGCTGGTATCTGCCTTCAAAGACCCACTCCTCGCGCACGGGGACGCCATACTCGGCGAGCGTGTCGCGAAACGCCCGCTCACGCTGCAGCGCGCTCCAGTAGCGTGGATGCCCCCCGACATAGCCAATTGCGCGATGCCCCTCTTCAATCACCCAGCGCGTCAGCTCGCGCATGCTCGCCGCGTTGTCCACATCCACACAGGGCAGCCCATATGCAGGAGGGAGCGTGGAGCCAATCGCCACAGCAGGCTTGGCGCAGCGCCGCCGCCACTCCAGCAAAGGCGAATCGATTTCAGGCGCCAGCAGCAGCGCGCCTTCCGCAGTCGACTCGCACACGCGCTCCCACAGCGTCCCTGCATCCAGCGCCGTGGTCATGCTGATAGTGAGGCTATAACCCAGCGGCTCCAGCGTCGACAGGATACCATCCAGCACATGATAATTGAACGGATTGCGCGTGGGGGACGGATGATGGCGCTCCAGCACGAGCGCAAGTGTGTAGGTGCGTTGTTGCGCTGGCGTGCGCACGACGCGCGTAGGATAGTATCCCAGTTCCTGCGCCGCCTGGAGCACCCGCCGCACTAACTCCTCGCTATACAGGCTTCTGCGCCCGTGCAAAATATTCGAGGCAGCGCTCACAGAACAGTAGGCGCGCTCGGCTACATCGCGTAAAGTCGGTCTCGCCACCGCGTGTCCTCACTCCCTGTCAACTCAAGGGGATTATACCATATCCCCCTGTCGCGTCGCTTTCAAAACTTGCCCGTTATTTTTCAAAATATCATGCCACAAAAAAGTTGACAATCGTGCGAAAGCCGTGCTATAATACCCATGCCCCACAAGGGGAGCAGCCTATTTCAACAGGAGGAGGATGAGATGAAACGTTATCAGGCGACGCTGCTCACTCGTGCAGCGAAAGGAGTTTCTGTGATTGTGCTATCGTTGACGCTGAGCGCACTGGCACTGGCGCAGGTGTACTATGTACGCGCGGGCGCGTCCGGCGACGGCTCTAGCTGGGCAAACGCTTTCGGCAGCATTCAGGACGCGATTAACGCCGCGCCGCCCGGCTCCGAAATCCGCGTGGCGCAGGGCGTTTACGGACCGATTAATCTGAACAAAACTCTCTCTTTGAAGGGGGGTTATGCAGGCACAGGCGCAAACCCCGACGCCCGCGACATTGGGCAGTATCAAACGATTATCGATGGCGGCAACGCCAGCCGCTGCATCACGATCCAAGGCAACAACGACTCGCTGATTGAGGGCTTCGTCATTCAGAACGGGCGCAGTACGCCCAGCAGCCCGTTTGACGACGCCTACGGCGGCGGGCTGTACCTCTCTAGTGGCTCGCCCACAATCCGCTATAACTGGTTCCGCAATAACACTGTGATTGCTACAGACAACTTCCAAGAAGTCTCCGGCGGCGCAATTTTCATCTATGAAGGCTCACCAATAATTGAACTCAATATCTTCAGCTTCAACACTGCAACTTCGTCTTACGATTCATCGGGCGGCGCGATCTCCATCTATACCAGCAACAACGCCCAGATTCGCAACAACCTGTTCGTAGCGAACACGGCTGCAGCCAGCGGAGTTTTCCCCAATGCTGACGGCGGCGCAATCTGGATTTACGAGGGCACAGGCGCGAATATCTACAATAACACCTTTGTAGAAAATCACGCGCTTATCAACAACGCTGTCCTGGGCGGCGCGGTTTGGGCGTATGAGGTTCCGCTGCAAATCAAGAACAACATCTTCGCGGGGCATCAAGCGTCCAGTATTTACCATTACGGCGGCAACGACGCTCAGGCACTGGTCTCCAAGAACTGCTTCTTCAACCCGGCAGTGTTAGACTGGGAAGGTTCCGGCATCAACGACGCGGGCGATAACCTTATTTCTGTAAACCCGCAGTTCGTGGATGCGCAGAACGGTGACTACCGCTTGAGTGCGTCCTCGCCCTGTATTGACGCCGGCGACAGCAGCGTCGTGAACTGGAGCACCGACCTCTTTGGCAACCCGCGTATTCAGGGCAGTGCCGTGGATATCGGCGCGTTTGAGTACACGACGGGCGGCGGCGGTCCTGAGGGCGATGTGAACGGCGACGGCTGCGTGGACGACGCCGACCTGCTGATTGTGCTGTTCAACTTCGGACAGACGGGCAGCAACCCCGCCGATGTGAACGGCGACAGCGTGGTGGATGACGCCGACCTGCTGATTGTGCTGTTCAACTTCGGACAGGGCTGCGGCAGGTAATCTGATATCGAGATTCCTCGCCTTCGGCTCAGAATGACAAGGTTTTTAGAGATGCCCCCTGTCATTCCGAGCGAAGCGAGGAATCTCGCCTCCCTAAAATAGGCGGGAAACCACCCGTATTTTCAAAATTTTCTCAAAAGATTTTCAAAATGCATCTTACCCTAAAAACTTGACAATTGTTCCCAATCTGGGCTATAATAGAAACGCTTCCATGAGAAGCGCAAACGGTGGACGATAGGAGGTGCCTTATGAAACATACTGTTAAGCATACGATTATCGCTGTTGCGCTGGTGCTTGTTCATAGTGCGGTGAATGCGCAGTCGGTGCTGTATGTGCGCGCCGACGGCAACGACCTGAACGACGGAACCAGCTGGGCGCGTGCAAAGCGCACCATCCAAGCCGCTATCGACGCGGCGTTTGCTGGAACCGAGATTCGTGTGGCGCAGGGCGTCTATCAGCCCATCGTACTGACCCAGAACCTCGTTCTGAAAGGCGGTTATGCGGGCACAGGCGCGAACCCCAACGACCGAGACCCAGCTCGCTATCCCACGATTATTGACGGCAGTGGAACCAGCCGCGTCATCGAACTGGACTTCAACGCGACGAACGCGACGATTATCGAGGGCTTCATTATTCAGAATGGGCGCGCCACTTTCGATGCGCAGTGGGGCGGCGCGTATGGCGGTGGACTGCGGCTCTACAGAGGCTCGCCTATCATTCGCAATAATGTGTTCCGTAACAATCGCGCCTTCGGTGAGAACGCTGCCGGCAGCGCGCTGTACATCTATCGCGGCTCGCCCATCATCGAGAACAACCTGTTTGAGGACAACTTCACTGAGTGTACTTTTTCGTCGGGCACGGGGGGCGCGCTTGCGCTGGACCGCCCTGAGAATACGGTCATCCGCAACAACCGCTTCATTCGGAACCGCCTGATTAGTAGTTCCGAAGCCTACGGCGGCGCGGTCTTCATGTCGCGCGGCTCAGGCATTATTGAGCGGAATATCTTTCTGGAGAACTATGCGCAGGGCGGCGGTTTTCAGCCCACTTCGGAAGGCGGCGCGCTCTATATCTACAACAACAACGGCTACCAAATACGGAACAATCTGTTCGCCTTCAACCAGACTTTCGCGGACGGCGGCTTTTCGCCTACGGCGCGCGGCGGCGCACTGGGCTGCTACACCAGCAACGCGCCCCTGCAGGTGTATAACAACACCTTCTACGCGAACCGCGCCGTGACGACCGACGCCGAATCGCCCGGTCAGGGCTATGCCGTCTACAGCTACGAAGCGGATGTGGACCTGCGCAACAACATCTTGGCTGGGCATCTCGGCTCGGTGGTGTACCACTACGGCGGTCGGGAGAAGGCGATTCGCGTCTCGTTCAACTGCTTCTTCAACGATACACCCTTCGAGCTGGACGGCGCCGTGGTGGACGACGGCAACAATCTGTTCCAAGACCCCCGCTTTGTGGACGCGGACGGCGGCGATTTCCGTCTCCGTCAAGGCTCGCCCTGCATCGATGCAGGCGACAATAGCGTGGTGAACTGGAGCCTTGACCTTGCGGGCAACCCGCGCATCCAGAACGGGCGCGTCGACCTCGGCGCATATGAAGGCGGCGTGAACAGCGGCGGTCGCCCCGGCGATGTAAACGGCGACGGCTGCGTGAACGACGCAGACCTGCTGACTGTGCTGTTTAGCTTCGGACGAACAGGGCAGAACCCCGCCGATGTGAACGGCAACGGCATCGTGGACGACGCCGACCTGCTGATTGTGCTGTTCAACTTCGGACAGGGCTGCTAACCTCACAACTCAGGGGGGCGGTTTCGCCCCCCCAAAGTTTGCTCTTATGCATGGGGCTTGGAGGTGCTATATGAATCAGATGAAAACACAGCGGGGTAATCTTTGGCGTTTAGGAGCAGTTTGTCTCCTCTTGAGCGGGGCGATTCCAGCGATTGCGCAACGCTTGACTTGGCTGGGCACAGGCAATCAGCCCATCAGCCGCGCCCAAGATGTCGCTGACAACGGAACCGTGGTGGGATACCTCGAAGGGACGACGGGTTTTAGCCCCTACACAGCGTTTGTGTGGACGCGAGAGCGTGGCTTGGAGCCGATTGGCGGTTCCTCTGCCACGACAGCCTCGATTGCGCGCACGATCTCGCAAGACGGCACGACAGTGCTGCTTCAGACAGGGCGTTATCTTCAGCAGCAGCTGCCTTATCTTTGGCGTCGGAACACAGGCGCACAGTTGGTCAACTTTCCGCCGGGCGTTCCTTGGGCGTTGGGCGCGCAGATGTCGCGCGACGGCAGCACGGTGGTCGGCATGCTGCAAACCCCACGCGGTACTTGGCGCGCTTTCCGCTGGAAAAACGGCGTGGCGCAGCTTCTGGATACGACCAACCAGAACGATTGGAGCGGCTGGGCGGCGTGCGTTTCGGCGGACGGCGAGATTGTGGCGGGCAACGCCCAACGGGCGAACAGCGGCGAGGTTTATCTGTTCCGCTGGACAGCAGACAACGGCTGGGAAGACCTGGGGAACATCCCGCTGGGCGGCTGGATTATCCCCTACGCCATGAGCGCGGACGGCGAGACCACCGTGGGAGCGGTCGATACACCCAACTTCGGACGCCAGCCGTTCTACTGGAAGCGCGAAACAGGCATCCAGCTAATACCCACGCCGCCGGGCGCTCAGGGCGCAGCGTATAGCGTCTCGTCCGATGGAACCGTGATTGTGGGCGCAGTGTTCCTAAGCGACTCCAGCGCCTTCGCGTTCCTGTGGACGGAAGCGGCAGGGTTGCAAAACCTGAACCAGCAGTACGCTTCGCTGCTGGAGGATGGCTCTACCTTGCTGACTTGTGACGCCATTTCGCCAAACGGACGCTATCTGGCGGGCGCGGGCTATAACGCCTCCACAGGACGCTACGAGGCTTATCTGCTGGACACCCAAGCGCCGCCGCCCCCACAGGGCGATGTGGACGGCGACGGCTGCGTGAACGACGCCGACCTGCTGATTGTGCTGTTCAACTACGGCGACTTCGGCACAGGCGATGTCAACCGCGACGGCATCGTGGATGACGCCGACCTGATGATTGTGCTGCTCAACTTCGGCAACGGATGCAGTGATTAGTAGGACACAGAGGACACGGAGAACAGTCAGCACAGAGGGCACGGAGGTTTATCTCTGTGTCCTCTGTGCCCAACTTCAGTGCCCTCTGTGTTCTAATATTATAGGGGTAAACAACGATGAAGCGGCAAGGTTTTACACTGATTGAGTTATTGGTCGTCATCGCGATTATTGCGATTCTGGCAGCTATTCTGTTTCCTGTGCTGTCGAGCGCGCGGGAGAGCGCGCGGCAGGCTACTTGCGCCTCGCGCTTTTATCAAGTGGCGCGCGCCGTCGCCGCTTATAGCGCGGATTATGACACCTTCATGCCCCTCACTGAGTATGCCGCCTCGTTTGCTTTCACGGATTTGAGCAATAACCGCTATATGCAACAGCTGCTGCAGCCGTATATGAAGGACTGGACGCTGTTTCGCTGTCCGTCGGATCCGAACGCGCGGGATGAGATTTTAGCGAACTGCTTCGGAGGTCCTCCACGCAACCAGCTGGAGCGCGAGCAGTGCTACTCGCTGACCGCCAACACGGGCTATAACTATGCCTATCTGTCGCCTGTGGTGTGCTACGGCGGCTCGGCGAACTGTGGGAATGTGGGCAGAGGTTGGCGCAATAGCCCCACGCACGAGGCGCGGATTCGCATGCCCGCCAGCACTATTTTATTTGTGGACAGCATCTGGTTCCGCGACCCGCAGACGGGCGCGCCTGAGGGCGGCGGCAACTGGATTGTGATGCCCCCATGTCGTTTCTGGCGCGACCCCAACACAGGACGCTCCGTCGACACCTTCACGATGCTATACACCCCCGAACGCGCATGGAGCTGGTACAGCTATGGCACAGCGTGTGGCTGCAGCGACTGGGCAGGCGCGGGCTGGATGCTGCAAGCCGCGCGGGGTTGGTGCCTGTGGATGGAGTTCGGCGGAACCTGGCCCTGGCATCGCCGCGAGCGGATGACCGTGGCGTTCGTGGACGGGCACACGAAAGCCTACACGCCTCGCCAACTCACCGTCGGCTGCGACGCGCGCCCCTGCATGAACGGCTTCATCCGCGACCCAGAGGCGTACTTGTGGGATATGGATGATTATTACTGAGCCATGTTTACACCAAGATTCGTCGCTTCGGTCGGGAATGACACACTGGTTGTTATACCAGGTGGGATTTCAACTGGACTTGGTACCATACCAAGCGCATGTCAATCTCAGTCTCAACTCCGCCTCGCCCTACACCACAGGATTGCGAATAACCCCCATAAACAGTATCGCCCCCGTCTGCCTGTGCTGAATCACAAACAAAAACGGACGATCCACAACGAACAACTCCAGTCCCCGCGTCATCGCCGCCGTGACCGCCCCTGCCTCTGTCCCACGCTCATCCACCCGCACACGACACACCTGCTTGAATAAGTAAATATAACCCCCATCCCCCTGAATAATCCG
>CAYYCA010000045.1:0-10846 GCA_964470265.1 uncultured Fimbriimonadales bacterium
ACGCGCTGGTTTATTGTGGAATACAACCTATCACTTAGTGGTTGACCACTACCCAGACCTCAAGAGTCGCCCATCTGTGAATAGTGTTGGACAAGACCTTGTAGGCTCGTCTTCAGTTTAGGCATCCAGTCGCGCGGCGCTATGACTTCTACCGCCGAGAGAAGTCTCAAAAGCAGAGTATTATATTCCGAGTTTATTTTCCCAAACTCATTCATAGTGAAATTATATCCATCTTCGGGATATAACACCTTGTCAATGTATGACCCAGCGCCGCCCCATAAGGTTAGTCCTGTCAGTTCGTCTACCGCTTCTTCCAGCTTGCCTTGCTCTATCATAGCAGAAATCTTTCGAAAATAATCGCCAGATGTTGGCATCCCTATGCGCTCGAAAAACTCGGTAAGCGATTCCAAAGCTTTTATTACATTCTGCCACTGCATAGACATCGGTGAACCTCCTGAGTAGGGGGTGCTGGAGATTCCAGCTGCCCCCTGAGGTCTAAGTATACCTTTAGAAAGGTGGGTTCAGACCTATTACGCGCAGAACTCGGATTTGCTGACACGGGTTGGGAATTTTGTACTCAATCAAGCCTCCACGAGTACCACCGACTGGAGCAGCGCGTGATACTTCTATGCCTGTAGGGTCTACGATTTCCGCGATTATCAAAAACCGCCCTCGATTTTGCGGAGGCAGCCCTGCTATATCTCGGTAGTTCCTGATGGTGCTTGGGTCAATCGGCGTCCAGTATCGCCCCCACGGGCCAGAGAATTCATTACGCATCCACGCATCTGCTTCCATCGGTTCACCTCCGTACACACGGTAAATGCGTGTTCCGCGAGTTGGCTTGGCAAATTGCTCACTCGCTTCCCTCGCCGCCTGTTTCGCCCCCTGCCGTGCGAGTTTTTCGCCGGCTTCCTCTGCCGCCTCGCGCAGGGCAGCCCGTGCGCCGCCCCGACCCGGCACCGCCGAGGCATAACTTGCCCACTCGCTGCCAACCGCCAGCAGCCGCCCCAGCGCGTTCAGCCCCGCAAGGAACCGCTCGCCCTCGCTGGCAGAGGGGTCAGCAGAAGTATACCCCCAAGCGGCAAACGCCACCACAAGGTTCCAGTTGGCGTCGGCGAAGTTCTTTTCAGGGCGGTAGAGGCGGGCGTAGGGGTTTTGCGAACCGCCTGTACGGGAGGTGAAGCGACCTGTGGCGGGGTCAAACGAAGTGCCGTAGGGAGTGGTGATCAGCCCTGTGAGGTCTGCCTGGTTCCACGGGCGCGTCCACGGGTCGCGGAACTGACCGAACCGTGCTAAGTAGCCATCCAGCACATCGGGCGTCGGGAACGGGTCTACCCCCGTGCTGGAGCGATCCAGGTAGGTCGCCCCCAGCCGATCGTGCCACGCCACGCTGAGTACATTCGGGTAGCTCTGCCCGAACTTCACCCGATGCACCACATTGCCAAACGGGTCAAAAGTGTAGAGGCGTCGCTCTGCAACAGGTCCAAAGCGCTGGGTCAGTCCATCGGGGCTGTAGGCGTAGAACTGCACCACGCTGCCATTATTGCCGTCTATCTCGGCGACAGGCACATCGCCGTCGTACAGATACCAGCGGAAGTAGTTCGGTCCGATGCGCCCTGCCAGCAGCCCATCGGGACGATAGAAGTAGCGGGTGTCAATGGGCGGCGCTGCGTTCGGGTTGTAGTAGCGTATCAACTGATGTTCACGGTTGTAGGTCAGCACAGGGCCTTCGCCAAAGCGCACCATCCGGGTCAGATCGCCATTCTGGTAGATCCAGCCCGTGTTGGCGATTTGGTCAGCGGCGTTAGACGCAGAGGAAATGCCCCGCACGGAGGTGGGATTGTCATTCGGGTCGTAGCCGAAACTGATGGAGTAAAGATTGGTTCCGTTGCTGAGGGCGAATCGCTCCCCTGTTTGACGGTCTTCGGTGTCATAGCTGTAGTAAACTGTGCCCTGCAGGGCAGGCGCGCTGCCGAAGGCGGGGATGCTCACCTGCATCTGCAGCAGGTTGCCTGCGGCGTCGTAGAGCAGGTTCGTGAAGTCGGCGTAGCGGTTGGATGTAGGGAACAGGCTGTCTCGGTTGTACAGCTGCGTGAGCAGCCCGCGCCCGTTGTAGTGATACTCGCGGTAAACGCCGTTTGAGGTACGCTCCCGTCGGAGAAGCCCGCGTTGGTCATACCAACTGTCCAAGTTGAACCCTGTCGTCACAAGGGGCAGGCGTACACGCACTTGAAGTCCTGCGAAGGGCTGGTTCGAAACGTAAAGCGGGCCTGTGGTATAGGTGTAGCTATAAAGGAAAACGGCTCCTGCCACATTCATCGTGGCGCGGCTCCCGTCAGGATAATAGGTGTAGCTTACTTCGCGCGCCAGCAGCCCTGGATAGGTGGTGCGCACTGCCGTTATCAAATCGTTGTCGTCATAGGCGTACTCGGTGATGATGGAACTATTGAATTCGTTCACGAAGCGAGTCAGTCGGCTTATCCGATTGAAACCGTCATATTCTACTGTGATATTACCCGTGTTGTCGGGATACAGCACCTGTTCCACTCGGCTATCCACCAGCGAACGCACGAAGGTGGTAATCAATCCCTGAGCGTCTAATCGCTGAAGTGGGTTGCCCTCGTTATCGTGTTGGGAGAACGTGTAGGTGTCATTGTTCGGATAGATGGTGCTCTGGACAAAGTTTTGCTCGGTGTAGGTGTTCTGGGTTGTGTGGCGCTGCCCTGTGCTACTATTCAAGCCTCCTGTTACTTGGGAGAGGCGATAGTGGGAGTCGTAGCCCAGATCCGCTTTGCGAGCCGTTTCGTTGTCAATCGATCGCGCCTCGCCTTCGCTGCCCGCGCCAAAGGAGTAGGCACGGGAAAGCACGCTTCCGTTGTAGACTTCAATCGCGTACAACGGCCCGCCTACATAGCGATAGAGCAGTTTCTCGCGCGCTTGAACCCCATTCAGCGAATCGGCGGGATAGAAAATATCTGTCAACTGATCTGCCGAGTTATACTGGAAAGTGGTGACAAAACCTGCTCCGTCCGATATCTGGGTAACATTCCCCCGCTCGTCGTACCGATACCGCTCAAAGAAGATGAGACGATCATCACGCAAAGCGGGATTAGTAGGGATGGCGTTATAGTCTGTCAGAGTGAGCGTCTTGTCATAGACAGCAACCGCTGCGGGCTGGTTCTGCCGCTCAGGGAACGGACCGCCCCCCCACGGGTCAACTGTGTAGTAAAACACGGTGGTCAGGCGTCGCCCCTCGTCGTTGGATCCTGGCGCGCTGATTAGCGCGACATTGCCCATCGCCGTGTAGTAAAAGTGCGTCTCCACCTGTTCGCCCGTGCCCGATGTACCTGGACGGGGCGACAGCACCCGTGCAAGCAGCCCTTTGATCGCCCCCTGCGCCGTGTTGGTCGCCTGATAGAACTCATAGACCGTCGGCGTGCGCTGGTGTCCATCATAGCCAATCTGGGTCATAGCCAACGACACAATCGGGTCGATCGGGTAATTCGCAGGATAGTTGTAACTGAAACTCCACTGGATACCACGCGAGTTGGTCACCGTAAGCGGGTTGCCAAACCTATTGCGTGTCATTGTGAAGGTCTGATTATTGCGGTTCCTGTATTGCACCGGGCGGTAGGTGTTCTCATAGACCAGTCTGCTTTCCGCGTTGGAAGCATCTCTAAACCCCGTGCTTACATTCGCATCGCCGACCCTCTGCGTCCAAGTCAAGTCGCGTTGTCCAGTGGGACGATAAGTGGACACTTTTGTCTGAGTGCCCTGATAGTGATAGGTGCGCACATTGCTGTTGCCATCGATAAGCATCACCACAGCGCCATTCGCGCCGTAAAGGATTTGCGACATTGCCTGCCCCGAACCATTGGGGTGGGGAACTTTAACGGTTCGCAAGTAGGGTATCCCCGCACGCACCTCATAGCCATACTCCCACTGAAAGGCAGTGGGAGAGTTGAGCTGGGATACTTTCGTCAGGCAAGGCACGCCGTTGATGGTCTCAATCGTGTAGGTAATCGTCGCATAGGCTATGCCGTTATGGTTGCGCGCAGTTACACTCTGGAGATACCCACTGCCCGCATAGCTCAGGCTTAGCAAGGTTACACCCGTGCCGCTGACCACGCCGCTGAGACGCCCTTACCCATCATAACGCAACTCGTGGAACAGCCCTGTACTGGGAGGAGCGCTGTTGATGTCATGATAAGCGCCACCTCGCCCATATACTCGGGACAGGCGATATTGAGTTCCACTCGCATAGACGAACTCCCATGCCGAGCCATCTTGGAAATGGAGACGTACTCGATTCCAGCGCCCCTGTGCTTGATTGCGGGCGCCAATGCCAAGATAAGGCGCACCCGCAGGCGGTTTCAATAACCACTGTCCACCCACTTGTTCTGGCGTCAGCTGCTCAGCGGCACCGTTTGGATAGCGTAGGGTAAGACCGTTCAGATCGCCTTCTAACCTCAGGTCATAACTATGTGCCCAGCCCACTGGGAAGCCCGACGCAGCATAACCCTGACGAGCTAAGTGAGTGCTGTAGAACCGCGCAAAGCGCACCTCAGGACCTACAGGGTTAGAAACCACCAAGTCAGGTTCTGGCGCGTGTTCATACACGCCGCTAGCTAAGTTCACCAGGTGGGCGCGTGAGGGACCGCCGCCTAACCCCACAGCAGGAACCGTGTCAGTAGGAATTACCTCCTCCGCCCACGCTGGCGCAGGGATATGTACTGCAGGCGTGCCACCTCCCCCAGGCACCGTGAGAGGCTCGCTCAGCTCCGTCCGCAGCCAGCGTCCCGCTGTTGCAGGAAACGCCCGCACCGTGTAAACCCCTGCTGGCAGGTTCCTTAACGGGACATTCTCCGAAGTAGCCCCCACCTCAGCCGTGAACTCATAAATCGGCACATCGGGGTCATCCTCGCTACCGACAGGCTTGAGCTGCACCTTCACCAGCTGCGCCCCACCGCCCCAACTACTCAAACTCACCGACAGCGTCGCCGAAAACGCGCCCGACGGGGTTTCCACGCGCCCCGCAAACGCAGGCACCCCCTCCAACCCAAAGTTGCTCAGCACCAGAAGCAACTCGCTATCGTCGGTAATCCCGTTGCCGTCAAGGTCGGCCGCAGGTGTGCCAAAGCCCGCCAGCACCGTTAGCAGGTCGGCGTCGTCCACGACATTATCGCCGTTCGCGTCGCCGTTGGGGAGCGTCACCGTCAGCTGCGCTTATACCCAACAGCAGCGCCATCAGCCCCATCACAGTAAGCAATCTCAGGGTTCGCATCGCTCTCAGACCTCCTGTGTGAAATCGCACTATTAGAATCCCCCCAACGCCCGCAAACGTGACAGGGGGCAAGGGCAAAATCGGGCAGATTTCACTCCAGCAGGCGTTGGAGCCGGGCGCGCACGCGATGGAGCCGCTGCCGCAAGCACTCAGGCGAGCAGCCGAAGTGAGGGGCTAACTCGGTAAGGGTGTAGCCGCCTAACTCGTGCAGCCACAGCAGTTCACGGTCAGGCTCGCTGAGTTGTTCTAGAGCACAGCGAATTTGAATCGTCAGGAATGGCTCCCCCCCGCGCGTACGGCGGCGCGTTCCAGCGGCAGGACAGGCGGTTGCGCTGCTTGAGCCGCCACGAAGTCGGCATAGCAGCCACGCAGGACAGCTACAAAATAGCCTTCGGAGAGGGTTGCGCCGCGCTGCAGGGCATACAGCAACCGCAGGCGCACTTCAGCCGCGCAATCTTCCGCGTCGGGTTCCGAGAGTCCTTTCCTGCGAAAGAAACGTACGGCAAGCGCGAAGCACCGTTCCAGCCAGTTCAGCGTCTCTGCTGAGATGTTCATAGCCCTGTTTCGGGCGATGCGAACCAGTCCTATTATAGCACAACAGGTATAATTCACTCACCATGCCCACCACCGCCGCGCCCACGAAACCGCGCCAGCGCAGGGCGAAACGCATCCCTGCGAAACCCGTGCCCACCCCTGAGGGGTTTCGGGAACTACAGGAGATGCTCGAACGCCTGCGAAATTTAGACCTGCCTGAGGAGGACGGCGAGCCGTTGGAAAGCGATTACCATGTGATGCAAATCCCCCTGCTCGACGAGGTTGTGCGCCAGCATTTAGGCGATACGGGCGACTACTTCTGCGGCGGGAATATGTTCGTCTACTTCAGCCTGGCGCAAGCGCAGGAGATTGTCGAGTTCCTCAGCGGACGCCGAAAGAGGCCGCCTTCCTACAGGGGGCCCGACTTTTTCCTGGTGAAGGGCGTCGACGGCGCAAAGCCGCGCGGCAAGTGGGTCGTGTGGGAAGAGGGCGGCAAGTATCCCGACTTGATTATCGAGATTGTCTCTCCCAGCACGGCGACGAAAGATAAAGACGAGAACCCCAAGTTTTACGCGAAGGTGTTCCGCACGCCCGAATATTTCTGGTACGACCCAGGCAAGGGCGAGATTGGGGGCTATCGCCTTGAGGGGGAGTCATATCGGCCGATTGTCCCTGACGAACATAGACGACTGCGGAGCGAGGTGCTGGACGCATGGCTGGGCGTCTGGGACGGCGTGTGGCACGGGCGTCGGTACCGATGGCTGCGACTCTATGACAGAGACGGGCATTTAGTGCCCACGCAAGCAGAGCAAGAACGCCTGCTCCGCGAGCAGGCGGAAGCCGAACTGGAGCGACTGAGAGCCATGCTGCGTGAGCAAGGTATAGAACTCTAACGTCCTGCTTTGACCCGATACGCCTTGCCGAGCCGATTTGCCTCAATCGCGCCGCCGGAACGCACCAGCGCGTAGCGTATCGCCCAGAACAGAATCGTAATCATCAACCCGATTGCCAGCCCCAGCAGCGCGGCGACGAGCCACCGCCCTGTTGCATCCGAGTAGTTCTGAACTGCCCAGCCGTAGAGCCAGAGGCAGAGCGCGCCGCCGATAATCCCCGCCCAGCGCGCGGGGTTCACAGGCAGGTTGGGGACGCAGTGCGCCAGACCATAGCCCAGCAGCCCGCCCAGCGTGATGAATCCCACGAACCGCGCCAGTCCGTCTCCCAGAAAGCCCAGCCAGCCGAAGAGCAACTGCCCCAGAAACCCTGCCAGCGCGCCCAGGAGTGCGCCGCCCAGCGCGTTGCCAATCACGCGCCCGACGCGAAACTCGGCGCGGTTGACCTGCCTGAAAAACGCCTGCGGCAGGCGCAGTCCCAGCGTGAGAATCAGCCCCAGCGCCGCGCCCCAGCCGCTCATCACCACCAAAGCCCAGTGGCTCCGCTCCGCCGGCAGGGGATACCAGTCGCCCACATCGCGCGGGTCTACCGTGAGGCGTTCGCTTTCCTCCCCGTAGCGCAGGCTCCCCATATATTCGCGCATGCGCCCGTTTACGGTAATCCGCAGCGTGTAGGGCGTGGGGTCGGGCGCGCCGTGATTCGCGTAGTGATGCACATAGACCTTATAAGGTCCTTCGGGCGCGTTGCCCGGTTGCCAGTAGATATTCTCCACGGGGCGGTTGGTTGCACGCAGGGGGTTGGCGTTCGCGTCCACATCGAGTTCGCCCCCTGTCGGGCTGCTCCGCTGGCGATACCAGATATGGTTGCCTGCCGGGTCAATCACATGCAGGTCTAAGTCGTTGCGATTGTTCCACGCGAGCGAGAACTGCGGATCGCCGAACTGCGCGCCTGCCTGTTCAAGGCGTTCCACGATCTCGTTGTCGGTCTCAAATAGCAGTACGCGATTGCCTGCGAGCAGGGCGGGCGTGTTCAGGGCGTTAAAGAGCGCGTTCATGCCCAGCGCAGCGAGCAAGGCGACCGTCAACCCGATAGCTCCGAACAGCAAGCGCACGCTCATCGCTTACCTCTGGAACAGCCCCTTGAGTTTCTGAATGAGCGTCTCGCCCTGCGCGCGGCTGCGTCGGAACTGCCCATCGCGGCGCATCGCCTCGTGCGCATAGGGCGCACGCTCCTTGCTCAGCCAATCAATCAGCGAGTCCCAGTAGGCGCGGAACTTCTGCGTGCTGCCGATGCACTCCGTGCGGGCGGAGTCGAGGCGCGCCTCAATCTGCTCCAGTTCATGCGTCAGCCAGTCGCGTCGCTCGTAGAGGTTCTGCACTTCCTGCGCCTTCGCGAAGGCGTGCTGCACGGCAGGCTCCTCGCGCCGACGCTCCACATGCTTCCAGTGGAGATACGCTACTCGCGCCTCGCGCTGTCGGATTTCAGGCTCGCGCCAACCCTTGACCGCTTTGTAGACGATATACGGCGCGCTGATAATCAAGCCCGCGATGAAGAAAATCCACAAGGGCAGTTCCTCGCCCGTCGCGCCGCCGCCCAGCTGCTTCTCCTGATTCTGACGCTCGGTGTAGAGCATATGCAGACCGAGCGCGTCGACCGTGGCGATTGCAATTGTGAGCAAGCCAACCACCACGACGAAGAACGCCATGCGCCACACTGAGCGCATAGAGGGGAACGGCGTCGCGGTGTCGAGGGCGTCGCGTCGTTCACTGGCTTGCGCTGCTGAAGACGCCAGCGAGTACGCCGTGTTGCCCACCAGCTTCTCTACAAAAAGACCAATAATCGCCGCAGCCGCCACCAGCCATAACGCCTCGCCGCGCTGCAGCACCTCGAAGCTGAGCAGCCCCACAATCACGCCGAGGTTGATTCCCAGCAATAACCCTGCCGCCAGCGGCGCTGCGATTTCAAAGAGCCACTGCCCCACTGTCGTCCAGACCGTGCCTTTGGACGACATCGGCGCGACGCCCTGCTCGCCGCAGACCTCGTCGTCGGAAGCGAAGTCGGCTTTGAGGGCGCGCTCGACCAGCTGCGGGCTAATCGGCTCAGGCGCGGGCGGGGTTTTGGAACGCTTTTTCGGCTTGGGCGGTTCAGGAAACGGGATTTTCGCCGCCGCCATCGCTTTGGTGAACTCCGCCTGCGCCTGCTCGATGGCTTTCTGGGTCTGCTGCAGTTCCTGACGATACTCCTGGCGCAGCGGCTCCAGCTCGTGGCGCAGCTGCTCGTATTGCACTGCGGGGATTTTGACCCACTGGGTGTAATGCATGCGCAGTTCGCCCGCTTCCACCTCGTAGCCCGCGTTGCGCAGGTATGACTCCATTTGCAGCACGATGCGCTCGGCGTCGGCTAATTGCCGATGGGCGATTAACGGCGTGTCGTGGAACACGCCTGGCTCAAGGGGCATATGCCAGAACGGGGCAGCCGCCGGATAGGGTTCGGGCAGCGGGCTGGGCGCAGAGAGCGCGAGCGTCGCCTCTTCGCCCGACGGCGGCGCTTGAGGCGCAGGCGTCGCCTCTTCTACCTGCCCATCCTGCGCCGCCTGCTCAGCCGCCGAGGGTGTCTTGGGCGTCTCAGCCGTAGGCGTCGCCTCTTCTACCTGCCCGTTTTGCGCTGCTGGCTCGCCTGCCGACGGCGTCTCGCGTGTTTCAGGCGTGGGAACCTGCGCCGCGGCGCGGGTCGCGTCTAACTCTTCGTTGTGGTAGTGTTCCATAGGATTTTCCCCCTCACTTCTCCAGCGCGCGCAGGCGTTCCTTGACGCGCTCCAGTGCATCCAGCGCGTCGGTCTCGCCAAACACGAACAGTTTGCCTGCCTTGCGCAACGGCGCGTAGTAATCGTTCTCGACAGAGGCGCGATATTTATTCAACACGGGACCGATTACCACTGCGACCACCTGCGAGTCCTGCGCAAGCTGATTCGCTATTTCGCGAGTCTCCTTCGCCGAGTGGCACTCGCCGTCGGTGAACAGGCATAGCACCGCCTTGCGCTCAGGGTGCTGCTGGATATAGCGCTGGAAATCGCGCATTACCTTGTCGGGGCGCGTGCCCCACTTGCCCAGATAGTTCTCTATCGTGTCGCGTGAGACCTTGTTCAGCTCTTTCGAGGCGATTGGCTGGCTCTCGTGGACGGTCTCCATCGTCTCTGCGTAGCGCCAGATTTTGACCGGCGTGCGCGTGGGCAACACCGTGCCAATCATCTTGTTCAGAAACGCCACCCCACGCTGTTTCTGTTCTTTCGTGACCGACTGACTCACATCGAACCCCGCGCCGACCATCAGCGGCGTTTTGAGTGATTGGCTCTGGCTATAGCGCCACAGCTGCCAGCCCGCAAACCCAACCAGCAGCAGCACGCCGAGAAAAAGCACAACAGGCAGAAGCGAATTCTGCGCGTCCCCCTCATAACTGCGTCCGCGTGTTCCCCTACTTCGCGACATGGTTGCCTCCGGTTGCTCATACGAGTATATTGTCAGGAGAGTTCCCTAATGGGTGGGCGTTGATACGACAGTTTGGCTCCCCCATCAAGGAAATTATACACTATCTTTGACGCGGTCAAGAACCACGCCCTCAGCAGTTCTAACAGCTTCGGCTTCGAGTTCGATGCCGCCGCGCGCGTACTGTTTCACGACGACGCGCAGGAAGCGGGGCTGCAGCGCTTCGGACAGGTCGTCTGCTATCCGCGCCGCCAGCGATTCGCAATACGCGCCCTCGTCGCGAAACGCCCACAGATAAAACTTGAACGCCTTGGATTCCAAACACAGCCGGTTCGGCTCATACTCTACAATTACCTCGCCGAAGTCGGGCTGCCCTGTGCGGGGGCAAACGGCAGTGAACTCTTTGGCATGTAAGCGCACGCGTTGCACGGACGGCGCAGGAAACGCCTCTTGCTTAATTGCTTGAATCGCTTCCTCGACGCTTTTGGGACGAGGCATCGGTCCCGAGCGCGGCAGGTAGTAGTCCACTTTCGTCATGGCGTTTAAAGTGTACCGCAACGGGTAGAATTCCGTCGACGATGCCCAAGCACGAATCTTCGACTCGTATTGTAGACCCTGCGCGCCATTTAGAAGAGGCGGCAAGCGAGGCGACGCT
>CAYYCA010000046.1:0-5409 GCA_964470265.1 uncultured Fimbriimonadales bacterium
AGCTTCGCGCTGTATATTTACATCGGCTACGCCTCGCGCGTTCGGGACACGAAGGGGTTCTATGTGGCGGGGCGTGGGGTGCCGCCCGTCGCCAACGGCGCAGCCACCGCCGCCGACTGGATGAGCGCGGCGAGCTTCATCTCGATGGCGGGGCTAATCGCCACGCTGGGCTACGACGGCGCAATCTACCTGATGGGTTGGACGGGGGGCTATGTACTGCTGGCGCTACTGCTTGCCCCTTACCTGCGCAAGTACCGCAAGTTCACTGTGCCCGACTTCGTGGGCGACCGCTACGCTTCGCAAACCGCCCGCACGCTGGCGGCGTTAGCGACGATTTTCGTATCGCTGGTCTATGTGGCGGGGCAAATGCGCGGCGTGGGCATCGTGTTCAGCCGATTTTTAGCGATAGACATCGCGCAAGGCGTGCTGCTCGGCGTGGCGGTGGTGGCGTTCTTCGCGATTCTGGGCGGAATGAAGGGGGTCACCTGGACGCAGGCGGCGCAATACACGATTCTGATTCTCGCCTACCTGATTCCGGGCGTCGCGCTGGCGTATATGCTGACGGGCAATCCGATTCCGCAGCTCGCGTTCGCCTTCAGCGACATCAGCGAGCGGCTGAACCAGATTCAGACCGACTTGGGCTTCAGCGAATACACCGCGCCGTTCCAGAGCAAGCCGATGATCGATGTGCTGGCGATTACAGGCGCGCTGATGATTGGCACGGCGGGGCTGCCCCATGTGATTATCCGCTTCTACACCACGCCCGATGTGCGTTCCGCGCGCTACTCGGCGTTCTGGGCGTTGCTGTTTATCGGGCTGCTGTACACCACCGCGCCCGCGCTGGCGATGTTCGCGCGTTATAACCTAATCAGCACACTGAACGGCAAGCCGATTGAGCAAGCGCGCCAGATTGATTGGGTCGCCAAGTGGGAGCAGACGGGCTTGCTGCGGATTGTGGACAAGAACGGCGACGGCATCGTGCAGTTCGCGAAGGGCAAGGCGTTTCTGGAGAAAGGCGGCAAGCCTGACTTCAACACGCCCGATATGAGCAATCCGAACGAGGTGTATCTGGATAACGATATTATCGTGCTATCCACGCCCGAAGTGGCTCGCCTTGCGCCGTTCGTGATTGCGTTGCTGGCGGCGGGGGGCTTGGCGGCGGCGCTGTCGACGGCGTCAGGGTTGCTGATTGCGATGTCCAGCGCGGTAGCGCACGATTTGTATTATCGCGTGTTCAATCCGCGTGCGCCAGAGCGGTTGCGCCTGCTGGTGGGGCGGCTGGCGATGGTTCCTGCGCTGGCTGCAGCGGCGTATCTGGGGATTAATCCGCCGGGCTTTGTAGCGCAGGTGGTGGCGTTTGCGTTCGGCTTGGCGGCGTCGGGGCTGTTTCCTGCGATTCTGCTGGGCATCTTTGACCGACGCATGAACGCGCAGGGCGCAATCGCAGGGATGGTGGTCGGCTTGGGCTTCACAACTCTTATGATTGCCCTCATGCGCGCCCCGCAGCTTTTCGGCGCGCCTGAGCCGTACCTGAAGGACTTTTTCGGCATCAGCGCAGAGGGCATCGGCGTCGTCGGAATGTTTCTGAATCTCGCCACTGCGCTGATTGTGTCGCGCCGGACGCCCCCGCCCCCTGCCCACATTCAGGAGATTGTGGACTCGATTCGCATTCCGCGCGGGTCAGGCGAGGCGTTGGAGGAGTAGTACCAACTGAGGGTTCAAGCAGTGCCAATCGTCGGCGGGGACGCCGACGCTACGGACGGGCTTCGCGTAGCGTCGGCGTCCCCGCCGACGATTCACGACATCTGAAACCTCACTTGGTGGTATAAGGTATCCTACTGCAGGGTGAAAAACTGATGGAATCCGTCGCCTACACGCCGAACAAGCCTGTACCGACTGAGCCTGTAAGCTTCGAGGAGTTCCTCGAGTGGCTCGATGAGGACACGCACGCCGAGTGGGTCGATGGGAAGGTGATTCTGAAAATGCCTGTTTCAGTGCGTCACAAGGAGAGCAATTCCACGCTTCATGCCATGCTGCGCAACTGGCTGGACTATCATCAGTTGGGGCGCGTGTACCATCCGCCGTTTCAGGTGAAGTTGACCTTGCCGTCGGGTGAGCAGCGTTCGCGAGAGCCAGATATTGTGGTCATCCTCAACGACCGCCTGAGCCAACTCCAAGAGCAATATTTTGACGGCGCGCCGAACCTGATTGTGGAGATTGTCAGCCCCAAGTATCGCGCGGTAGACCGCACGGAGAAGTTCGCCGAGTACGAGGCGGCGGGCGTGCCTGAGTACTGGCTTGTGGAGCCGGAGCGCGAGTACGCCGAGTTTTTCCAGCTGGACGAGACGGGCGCGTATCGCGCCGTGCTAACGGGCAGCGAGGGCGTGTATCACAGCCGTGAACTGCCCGGCTTCTGGCTGCGATTGGAGTGGTTATGGAATCCGCCCTCTATGTTTGAGGTGCTGCAGGCGTGGGGGCTGCGCTGACGCCCGTTAGGTACACTTTTGCCTGATGACGACACTGCGCCGTGCGCCCGAAGTGTGGCGCGAAATGGGACTGACCGACGCCGAGTACCAGCGCATCGTGGAGCTGATGGGACGCGAGCCGACCGATGTGGAACTCGGCATGTTCGCCGTGATGTGGTCGGAACACTGCGGCTACAAATACTCTCGCCCCGTGCTGAGCCTGTTCAAAAAGTATCGCGAATCGCTGGAGGGCGCGGGCTTCGAGAACGCAGGCGTGGTTCCGCTGGATGAGAATCTCGGCATCGCTTTCAAAGTGGAGAGCCACAACCATCCCTCGGCCGTGGAGCCGCATCAGGGCGCAGCGACAGGCGTAGGCGGTATCATTCGCGACATCTTCACGATGGGCGCGCGCCCCATCGCGATTTTAGACTCGCTGCGCTTCGGTCCTCTGAACGAGCCGCGCAACCGCTATCTGTTTGAGCATGTAGTGGAAGGCATCTCCAGCTACGGCAACTGTATCGGCGTGCCCACAGTGGCGGGCGAGGTCTATTTCCATCCGTGCTATTCGGGCAATCCACTGGTGAACGCGATGGCGGTGGGCGTTGTGCCCCTGAATCGGATTATGACCGCCCGCGCCGATGTGCCTGGCAGCGCAGTGATGTATGTGGGCGCAAGCACCGGGCGCGACGGCATCCACGGCGCGACCTTCGCCTCCGAAACGCTGGGCGAAGACCAGGAAGAGAAACGCCCGAATGTGCAAATCGGCGATCCCTTTATGGAGAAACTGCTGATTGAAGCCACTTTGGAGGCGATTGAGACGGGCGCGGTGCTGGGCATACAAGATATGGGCGCGGCGGGGCTGACCTGCACCACCTGCGAGCCGACCTCCAAATCGGGCACGGGCGTAGAAATCGACGCCAGCCTCGTGCCCACGCGCGAAGCCGATATGACGCCCTACGAAATCATGCTCTCCGAATCGCAGGAGCGGATGCTGCTGTATGTACAAGCAGGGCGCGAGGAGGAGGTGGCGCAAATTTTTCGCAAGTGGGGGCTAAACGGCGTGGTTATCGGGCGCGTGACGGAGGAGCCAATCCTGCGCGTGCGCCATCACGGAGAAATCGTCGCTGAGATTCCGCCCGATTTTCTCACGAAGCACTGCCCCGTGTACTATCTGGAAACGGAGGAGCCTGCGTATCTCAAAGAGGCGCAGCAGTTGGACTTGACTCACGTTCCTGTGCCCGACGATATGAACGCTGTGCTGCTGAAGCTGCTCAGTTCGCCCACGATTGCGAGCAAGCGCTGGGTGTACGAGCAGTATGACTGGCTGGTGGGCACGCAGACGATTATTCCGCCGGGCGCGGGCGACGCCGCCGCGTTGCGCATTCGCGGTTCGGAGAAGGGCATCGCGCTGAAAATCGACTGCAACTCGCGCTATTGCTACCTGCACCCATATCGCGGTGGGCAGATTGCGGTGGCGGAGGCGGCGCGGAATGTGGCGTGCGTGGGCGCAACCCCACGCGCGATTACCGACTGTTTGAACTTCGGCAACCCACAACGCCCCGAGATCTTCTATCAGTTCGAGCAGGCGGTGCGCGGTATTGCCGAGGCAAGCGAGT
The DNA here is from genome assembly GCA_964470265.1 of uncultured Fimbriimonadales bacterium. Classification (GTDB taxonomy): domain Bacteria; phylum Armatimonadota; class Fimbriimonadia; order Fimbriimonadales; family GBS-DC; genus GBS-DC. The sequence goes on from CAYYCA010000046.1 coordinate 4,082, forward strand.
TTTTCGGTACGCCCGTCGTGTCGGGCAATGTGAGCTTCTACAACGAGAGTGAGCGCGGCGCAGTGTATCCCACGCCCACGATTGGCATGCTGGGCATTCTGGAACGCGCCGAGAACGCCGTGGGGATGGGGTTTAGGGATGCGGGCGATGTGGTGTTGCTGGTCTGCCCTCACCCCCCGGCCCCCTCTCCCACGGCGTGGGAGAGGGGGAGCCAAGCTCCCCTCTCCCACGCTGTGGGAGAGGGGCAGGGGGTGAGGGCAGACACTCCCCTCTCCCACGCTGTGGGAGAGGGGCAGGGGGTGAGGGCGTCCTCCCACTTCGGTCTCGGCGCCAGCGAATACCTGTATGTGATTCACGGCTTGGAACGTGGCGCGCCTGAACCTATCGACTTAGAAGCCGAGCGCAACCTGCACCGCCTGCTGGTGGAACTAGCGAACCAGCGGCTGGTGCAATCCATGCACGACCTGAGCGAGGGTGGGTTCGCCGTCGCGCTCACTGAGTGTGCATTAGTGCATGGTGTGGGCGCAAGCGTAGACCTACCTGCCGAAGCGACCGACTTCGCCCCACGCCCCGACGCCGCGCTGTTCGGCGAGAAACAGACGCGCGTGATTATCTCCGCCAAGCCCGAAAATGTCCCTGCTATCCAGCAACTTGCCCAAGCGCACGGGCTGGCATGCTACACGATTGGCGAAACCGGCGGCGATAGGGTGCGCATCGCACTGAGCGGGCAGGAACGGGTGAACTTACCTCTGTCAGAGTGTCAGGCGGCGTATGAGGGTGGGCTGCTTGGGTAAGTCGCTTCACTGTGAAAGTCTCCTCCACGCTCTGTGCCCGCTAAGTGTTCGGAGAATACCTTGTGGGAGTTATAGTCTGTGGACGAAACGGGGTGCGGCTTAGCCGCTGAGCCGACCTCCATCGGGTACCGAAGCGACCAGACAAGCTGTCGCGAGTGAATAGGCTGGGGAAGTTGGGAGTGTGCGGGTAGAAAAGGACTCCATTCTTACGGGGGTTGCTAAAAAGCTCCAGCGGGAATGAGGCTTGACCAGTCTATCTGTTGTGCCCTTGCATCCCACCGAGCAAGAATAAGGGTTCTTGGCGGCTGGCGTGGCGTTTCTAAGTATACCAGTATATCTTGTCGGTTAAAGGCATTGATGAGTCTACTCAAGTTGGGGCGTACACCACGTGGCGACACCAGAAATGACCAGCGCGGTCTCACGATACGACTGTAGCCAATCGCTTGAGAAAGATGGGCGATTGTAATCGGGGTGATTTTGCATTCGACCAGCGCGATTTCCGTGGAGTGATTGTTGCTGATTAATCCGACTATG
>CAYYCA010000046.1:5509-10668 GCA_964470265.1 uncultured Fimbriimonadales bacterium
GGAGTCGCTCCAGTGCTGTTCGAGCGAGCCTGCCTGCAGACGCTGCTGGGCGATTTGGGCGTACTCAGGGTTCAGTTCGATGCCGATACCATTTCGTCCGAGTCGCTTAGCAGCAAGCAGGGTGCTGCCCACGCCCAAAAACGGGTCAAACACGGTCATGCCTGCCTGCGTGAAACACTCTATTAGCCGTCCTGCAAGCGCGGCAGGAAACATCGCGGGGTGCTTTAGCGCCGCTTCCTCGGCGGTTTTGCGGATGTCGCTCCAGATAGAGATGGAGTAGCGCGTCCATGTTGCGCCGTCGAGGTCGTTGGCGCGGCGTCCCGTGTAGACGGCGCTGGCTTCCGCCACTTCCGACGCTTCGTACTCCTCTTGCAAGTCCAGTGGTAGGGACGATATATCGGCGATAGGCTCTGGTTTCATCGTGGGGATTATACCTTTAGGGTATATTTGACGCGCGTGTCTAAAGTATCGTTCGAACCGGACTTATCTCAACCGCATTCACCGACGGCTCGGCGCAGTAAGACTTTTCAGGCGATGCGCTCGCCCGCGTTTCGGAAATACTGGGTGGGCGCGTTTCTGTCGTTCGTCGGCTCATGGATTCAAAATGTCGCGCAGAGCTGGCTGGTGTACGACCTCACGCGCTCGGAGTTTCTACTGGGCGTGGTGGGGTTCGTGCAGGGCTTGCCGATGCTGTTCCTTGCGCCGATAGGCGGCGCGCTCTCGGACCGCTGGAACCGCCGACAGATTTTGCTGATTACGCAGAGCCTGTTCGCCCTTAGCGCACTGACGCTCGCCCTACTGACCTTTACGGGCGCGGTTCGGTACGAGTATATCCTCGCGCTGGTGCTACTGAACGGCTTGGTGCTGGCGATTGACCTGCCGACGCGCCAGTCGCTGGTGGCGCATTTGGTGCCGCGCGAGGACTTGGCGAACGGAATCGCGCTCAACGCCGCCGCGTTTCATACGGCGCGTATCTTGGGACCGGCGGTCGGCGGTTTGCTGCTGGAATGGGTCGGTCCCGCGCCGTGCTTTCTGATTAACGGGCTGAGCTTCTCGGCAATCCTGTTCGCGCTGTTCACGATACGGGTCCAGTCGGCGACGGACGGACGAGCGCACACGGGGATTCTGGAGTCGCTGCGCGAGGGGGTGGACTTCGTGCGGGCGCGGCGCGGGCTGCTGATGCTCTGGGTGAATGTGCTGATGCTGAGCATGTTTGGGCTGTCGTATCTGGTGCTGATGCCCGTGTTCGCAGAGGAAGTGCTGAAAATCGGCAAGACGGGGCTGGGGCAGCTGTATACCTTCGCGGGCGTCGGCTCATTAATAGGATTGCTGTTGACGGCGCGTTTATCGGGCGAAGTGCCGCGCGGGTGGCTGGTGATTCTCGCGGCGAACGGCTTCGGCTGGAGCGTGCTGGGCTTCGCGCTGGTCGATAGCCCCTGGCTCGCCAAAGGATTGCTCACCCTGGCGGGGATGTTCGGCGTGATGCAGTTGGTCAGCACGAACACGGCGTTGCAGACCGCCGCGCCCGACTACCTGCGCGGGCGCGTGGTGTCGCTGCACACATGGGCGATTAACGCGCCCGCGCCGTTCGCCTCGCTGCTGATTGGCAAACTGGCGCAGCAGTTCGGCGCGCCCACAGCGGTCGCGGCATGTACCAGCGTGTGTGTGGCGTTCGCGCTCGCGCTGGCGTTTATGCGCGATGTGCGGAATGTGGCGTAGCGCGCTATCGCGTATACAGTTCCCACTTAATCCGCGCCAGCAGGTAGCTCAGCACCGACTCCGCGCCGCGATTGAGGTTCACCCCCAGCGCGTTCAGCCCGTCGTACACCACGCCCGTTTCGGGGTCGTAGAGCGCAATCTGATTGATGTTGTCGCCGTGATACCACATCAGCGCGCGCTCGGCGTACTGCAGAAACGGCTTATACTGGTCGAACGCCTGCCATGCGTCCAGAAACGCCTCGACCGTTGCGCCCGCGCACACAGGCTGCTGGTCAAACACCGCGCGCGTTCTGCCCCGCACATACCAGCCCTCGGTGCCGACGGGGTTGAAATAGCCCGTCTCGGCGAAGGTGGTCTGCGCAAGGAACTCGAACGCCTCGCGGGCGAATTTGACCCATTCGGGCGTGCGCGTGCGCACCCCACAGACGAGCAGTCCCTGCGGCAGGCGCGGGTTCTCATAGGTCAGGTAGTTTTCGAACCAGCGCCAGTCAGGCTCGCGTGTGGCTTCGTAAAGCTGCGCCAGTTCGCGTCCGTAGTGGAGCAGGCGGGCGTGATGGTCGTCGGCAAGCGCCATAAACGCCAGGGCGCGGGGCGAGCGAATCACGCGGGCGTGCTGGAGCGCGCCTTCCAGCAGTCGCTGCGCTCGCTGCGCCCATTCGGTGGCGGGCAGGAGCTGAATCAGCGTCTGCAGCCCCCACACGGTGCGCCCGTGCGAGTCTTCGCTACCCACCTCGTCGAGCCACGCGCCCTCCGCGCTTCGAAAGTTGTGAAAGCGTCCGTTCTCCAGCTGCGCCTGCTCGATATAGCGCAGGCAGACCTCGATGAGTTGCGCGGGGAACTCGCTGTCGTGCGGCGCGAGCCAGTCGGGCTGCTGGGGCGCGAGCCGATAGAGCCACGCGCCGACAATCAAGCCGCGCGCCTGGTCATCGATGGAGAACCCATACTCCACCCACGGCTCGGCGTAGCGCGTGTGTTGCCAGATGCCGAGCGGCGTGAGCAGGCGTTGTAGATGGTCAAGCCTCACCTTAGGCAAAGACGGACGCATACGGGGCTAATTGTACCTGCTGTTGATGCGGGTACAATCTGCTGGAGTTTGCGGTATGCGTCGTTTTCACATCGGCTCGCCCGAATGGTCGCCTCCGCGCGTCCCGCTGCAGCTGCCACTGGGCTTCGGCTCGCTGGGCTGGCTGGCGCACCTGATTCGCAAGCACAAGCTCGACCTGCTGGAGATTGACCTTGCGCCTGTGGCGGAGGCATGCTACGACTACTGGCGCGAGGCGGGCGACCTCGATGAAGCCGCCGACGCGCTCGCGACGGTGGCGTACCTAACGGAGCGCAAGGCGCAACGCCTGCTCGCGCCTGAGCCAGAGCCTGAAGCGGACGAAGACGCCGAGTGGCTCGAACCCGCGCGGTTGCCCGAATCGTACCTACCCGCGCTGGAGTGGCTCCGTCAGCGCGAGGGCGAGCGGATGCAAATCTTCTTTCGCGGTGGCGCCGTCGACCCGCGCGAGTACGAACTTCCCCCCGAATTCGGCGTGGAGTTGCCCGACCAACTCTGGCTCGCCTTCAAACGCCTGCTGGAGCAACGCCTCCCGCCGCCCACTGCCATCCCCCACCGCCGCTACTTCTCCATCCACGCCCGAATGGTCGAGATTCGCGAACGATTGAGCAACGCTCCACACCCCCTCTCTTTCGACGCGCTCGCGGCGGAAGCGCTCGATGTGATTGACTTGCTGGTTTCGTTTCTGGCGATGCTCGAACTCTGGCGTCTGGGGCAGATGGAGGTGAGCATCGACGAATCGGGCGCGCTCTGGCTTAGGGCGCAGGAGAGCGCGTAGCGTCGGCGTCCCGCCGACGACCTCTATCCCTTCTTCTCCTCAAACGGTCGGGGCTGCGGCAACAGCGGATTGGGAATATCCTTACGCAGCACCACCGCCATCACGCGCATCCCCATCGGGAACGCCATCTCGAACTGCAGGTTGTCGGGCACAGGGTCGTAGTCGCGCAGCGAGATGAAATAGAGCAGCTCGCCGTCGGGATCCCACGCAGGCTGCACATCACGGAACTCGGGCTGCGTGATGGGATGAATCGCGCCCGTTTCCGAATCGTAAATCTTGATGATGTGCGTGCGCTCGTTCGGGGCGAAGCTGTACGCCAGCCAGCGTCCACAGGGCGACCACGCGAAGCCCTCAATCATCGCATACTCGCTGCGCTCCACCAGTTTCAGCTCTCGCTGCTCGATATCGAAAATGTGCAGTTCGAACCGATGATTGCTCAGCGCGATGCGGTCGGCGGTGGGGCACACCTCCAGCCGATAGGGATGCCCGATATCGAACTCCTCGTAGCGGGTGACGCCGTCGGGGGTGTGCAGCTCCAGTCGGGGTTCGCCGCTCTCATCGGAGACGGTTATCAGCCGTTTGCCGTCGTTGAGGAACTGGCTCAGGCGGTAGCGCACGCCCTGCGGCTCGCCGTGCTGAATGACTGCGCCTTCCCAGTTGCCCATCACGAACGGCTTGCCGCGCACGGTCAGCAGCAGCGAGTGCCCTTCGGGATGCAGGGTGTATTCCTGCAGGTATTTAGCCGTGTCCACGAACTTGCGCTGCGCCTGCATGCGCGGGCTGCGCAGCTCGACGGGGATAAGGCGGTTCTCGCCCGTCGCGATGTCCAGCACATAGAGGTCTGCGCCCGCGTGATACACGATGCGCTTGCCGTCCGTGCTGGGGTAGCGCACATAATACTCCTCGTGGTGGGTGTGGCGTTGTAGGTCAGAACCGTCGGGCAGGCACGAGTAGATGTTCGCAATCCCCTCGTGGTCGGACACGAAGTAGATACGCTCGCCAATCCACATCGGGGCGGTCAGGTCGCCGTCGGTGGGTTTGAAACGCACAAACTCGCCGTTGCCCTCGCGGTCGATCCAGAACACGCCTGCCGTGCCGCCGCGATAGCGTTTCCAGCGGGCGGGGTCGCCCGTGTGCCTGCCCAAAATCACCGCGCCGTTGGGTCCGAAGCTGATGTGGTTCGCCAAGCCGTAAGGATACTGCACGGGCAATCCGCCTTCCAGAGCGACGCGCCACAGTACAATCTCGCGTGGGGGGCGTCCTGCGGTGCTGTTGTAGATGACTGCACTGCCATCGGGCGTCCAGCCGACGACTTCCGCGCGCGCTGCGCCCTGATAGGTCAGGCGGCGCGGCTCGCCCCCGTCGGCGGTCATCACATACACTTCAGGGTGTCCCTCGTCTCGCGCCACGAACGCAATCCACCGCCCGTCGGGCGAGTAGCGGGGGGTAATCACCGCGCTCAGGCTCGTGGTCAGCCGCCGCGCAATCCCTCCTTCCACCGAAACCGTCCACAGGTCGTCCTCACACACAAACGCGACCGTATCGCCATAAATCGTCGGAAAGCGGTAGTACCCTTTGTGCATGGCAGTGGGGATTATACCC
>CAYYCA010000047.1:0-10577 GCA_964470265.1 uncultured Fimbriimonadales bacterium
CGGGGCGATAGGGCACTTCAAGCTCACCTTGCGCTATACTATACCTCGGAGGAGGATACGCGCTCCACACCGCTGCCAGCGCCGCCTCGTTTTTAGAGGAGTGTTTGTGCTTACAACAAGTGGGGTTAGCACTCTACACAGACCAGTTCTCAAGGACAAGGTTGGGTATCTGCTGAAAATGTCTATCGGCACTCACTAAAGTCAACTCGAGCGTCCGCGCTGTTGCTGCAATCCAGATGTCGTTCGTTGGGATTGGAGTACCTGCCAACCGAAGTTGCTCTACGATTTCAGCATAACACTCTGCGATGAGCGAGTCTATGGGATAGACAATACTCACTTGACTTATAATGGTTTCATACAAGGTGCGCAGCTCTTGTCTTCGGCGAAGATTCGGTGCGCGTAGAACTCCTGCCAAAAGTTCGCCCTGCGTGATTACGCTAATACCTATCTCTGCATCTTCAGGTAACTGAGAGAGGCGTGCAATCACGAGTGGGTGACCACGCTGGATGTAACTACAGTGATTCGTATCCAGCAAGTACCTCATTTTTCTTCCCAAACCTGAGGGTCTATTTTCCGCAGTTCGGTTTCAACATACTGATTGATGGCTTCCGCCTCTTCGTCGCTGAGTGTACCCACCAGTTGTAGCCAAGCACGAGGCGAGCCTTTGCGCGGCGTCTCCTCAGACACGACCTCGATGCGCACGCGCGTGCCATCAGGCAGAGGCAGCGGCGCGTCCAGCTCAATCCGCTTTCCGTGCGCCGTTCCAGTGCAAGTCAGCGTTTTCATAAAAATAGTTTACCTTCCCCTACCGCCACTCCGCCCATGCTTTGTAGGCGATATAGGGCAATTTCGGCAGGTAGTAGCCCAGTAGCCCCAGCACGGCGCGCCCTGCGGAGGGCTTGACGGCGTGCGGCTCCACAGGCGCCCAGCGTCCTGTGCGGTAGGCGTGGTTCAGGCGGGCGTAAGTACGCAGTAGCCCCTCCTGCGCCATGCAGGACGCTAACTCGTCGGAGAGGGTGTGTTGGAATAAATCTTCGGGCAACTCACAGTACTCGCGCAGCTCGGCGTAGAGGCGTTGCAGGTCAGGGGTATAGCCTGCGCGCGCGGCTTGCTCGCGCAACAGGGCATAGCGTTCCAAATCCAGCGGGCGCGTGTCGGGCAACGCGACAATCGCCTCCACTGATCGCAATAGCCAGCGCAGGCGATTCACATCCCAAATCGGGTCAAGAGCGCGAATCTCGATCGTGCCCAGCCGACGCGAAATAATCAGGTCTTGAAACCTATAATAAGCATCCTTTCGCAGCGCGCCGATTGCGAATGAATGCGCCATCCGATACGACTGCCCAAAGTATCGCCCGCCTGCGTAGGGGCTGCTGGCAGAAAGCAACATCAGCAACGGCAGAAAGTAGGCAAGGTTCGCGTACACGGTCTCGCGCCGTTCGGGGGCGACGCCGATGTGAATATGTAGTCCGCCCGTGTTGGTGGGCGATTCAATGTCAAATAGATGTCCTACAGGCACGAGGTACGCCTGCCCCGCCGCCTGCGCCAAATCCGCCCGACGCGCCTGCAGGTCATTCAGCAACGCCTCGATGTCGCTATGGGGGCGCGTGGCGATTTCCACACTGCTCATCAGGCACTGACGGACATCTTTACCCCGCGCGAAGTTGGTAGCAGAGTGTTTGTAGTAGTAGCGTGGATTGCGCCAGAGCAGCCTCGCCATCCCATAAAGCGCGCTCAGCGCGGGGCGCGTCGGCTCTGTGATGAAAATTTCCTCTTCCAGTCCGTAGGTTGCACTGCTGTTATTGGCAAGCGCGGATGCGAGCCTCCGTGCTACAGGCGTTTCAATCACAGCGTAAAGCATACCCGACGGACGCTACACATGCTCCAGCGCCTGCTTCAAATCCAGCACGAGGTCTTCAGGGTGTTCCACGCCGACCGAGAGCCGAATCAGCGCGTCCGTGATGCCGAACGCCAGTTGCGTCTCTTTGGGCATGTCGGAGTGGGTCATCGTGGCGGGATGCTCCGCCAGCGACTCGGTGCTGCCCAGACTCACGGCGAGTTTGATGAGCTTGAGCGCATTCAGGAATCGGAACGCCTCCGCCTCGCCGCCGACAATCTCGAACGAAATCATCCCGCCCGGCGCAAGACACTGCTTGCGATAGAGCGCGAACTGCGGATGTTCCTCCGTCAGGTGCCCCAGATAATACACTTTCTGAACTTTCGGGTGGTCTGCCAGAAAATCGGCGACATAGCGCGCGTTTTTCATCTGCGCGGTCATACGCAGTTTGAGCGTTTCCAGACTGCGCATCAGCAGCCAGCCTGTCCAGGGCCCCGCCATCGTGCCCAGAAAGGTGCGCAACGCTTTCACAGGAGCCAGTTTGGCGCGACTGCCCAGCGCCGCGCCCGCAATCAGGTCGCTGTGCCCGCCGATATACTTCGTGGCGGAATACAGTACTATGTCCGCGCCGTGTTTCAGGGGATGCTGCCAGAGCGGTCCCAGAAAAGTGTTGTCCACTGCCACAACCACCTCGCGTCCCCGGGGGGCGTACTTTTTCGCGAGCTGGCTGCAAAACTCGATGTCGACGAGCGCGTTCGTGGGGTTGGCGGGCGTTTCGATATAAATCATCGCGAGCCGGTCGCGCAGGGGGCTGTTAGCGAGGATGGCTTCAACCTGTTCGTTCGGCGCGCCTGCAGGGAAGGGCACGGCGTGAATCCCGAACTCGCTCAAGACGCACCGAAACAGATGATCCGTGCCGCCGTAGAGCGGTTCGTTATAGAAAATCATATCGCCCGGACGCACATACGCCAGCACGGTCGTTGCAATCGCCGCCATGCCACTTTCGAATACCGCCCCGTCCTCTGCGTCGTCCCACAGGCAGAGACGGTCTTCCAGAATTTCCAGGTCGGGGTTGTTGATACGGCTGTAAATTAGACCGGCCTGCTCGCCGGGCTTGGGCGCGCGCAAACCATACGCCAGCTCGAAAAACGCCTTGCCCTCCTCAGCGGTTTTGAAGACGAAAGTAGAGGTCTGAAAAATGGGACATTTAATCGCGCCTTCTGACCACTCGGGCTTGTAGCCATAGCCCATCATCAGGCTCTCAGGATGCAAAGGGACGCCGTCGATATAGCCCTCCGGTTTCCGTTCTGTCATCGTCGACCTCGCTCAACCATGCGGATTGTACCTTAATTCGGACAGTCGGGGAACACGAGCTTTCGTCAACAGGTATAATCGAACGGCGGAAGGTGAATATTTCGTCATTCCAAGCCGATAATTTACTGAACAGGAGGCACAGATGGCACGAAAGTTGCTGTGCGATTTCTCGGATAGACCCGTATGGGAGGGAAGCACATGAGAGGGCTTATTGCAGTTCTAAGCCTGATGTTGCTGGCGTCAGCGCTGGCGCAGCGCGTGGAAGGCGCGTACCGCCTGCAACCAGAGGATGTGATTCGCATTCAAATTGTTGGGGAGCCTGAGTTGTCTGCGCCGCAGGTGACGGTCTCGCGCGACGGCAAGATTTCCGTGCCGATTATCGGCGAGGTGCAGGCAGGCGGGCTAACCACTTCGCAATTAGAGCAGCTTATTGGACGCCGTTACCAGGAAATGCGCATCCTGCGCGAGCCGCGCGTCTCCGTGACGATTATCCAGTTTCATCGCCCGCGGGTGTCGGTGCTGGGCTTCGTGCAGCGCCCCGGCACTTATGAGTTCAAAGAGGGCGACCGCGTGCTGGACGCGCTCTCGCTGGGCGGTGGGATTGTTCCTGAACGCGCGCGCTTGGAAGAAGCATGGATGCAGCGGCTCGACGGCTCAAAGATTAACCTGAACCTCTACCGCCTGCTCTACGAGGGCGATACAAGCCAAAACCTATTACTGCAGGACGGCGACACCCTCTACATCCCCGAAGAGACCCAGAATCGCTACTTCGTGGGCGGGCAGGTGAAGCGTCCCGGGCAATATGTGTGGCGTCCCGGCCTAACCGTGCTGGACGCGCTTTCGCAAGCCGCTTGGGAAACTGATCGGGCACGGTTGAGCCAGACCTTCGTGGTTCGTAAGAAGCCTGACGGTACCGAGGAGCGCATTCGCGTCGACATGGTGCGCCTGCTCAACAAGGGCGATATGACGCAAAATATCGAGCTCCAGCCAGGCGATGTAGTCTATGTCTCAGAGACCAATACGCCGAACTACGATGAGATCTATCGCATTTTGTCCATATGGTGGCTCTTGCGCCAGCTGCGCGTCGGCGGTTCGCTCTGGCGACCTTGATGAGGGAGGTTTCGCGTTATGAACTTATGGCAAGCAATTAAGCTACTGAAACGGCGCTGGTGGATTATCGGTCTGATTACGGGTATTGTCACGGGCGCGGTGTTCGCCTACTACTATTCGCAGCCGCGCGAGTGGGAAGGTTTCGCCGTGATTGCCGAATACCGCTCGCTGCAGGCGAACCGCACCGTAATCTACCCTGACCCCTACTCGCTGCAGGTCGACCTGATTACGCGCCTGCAGAACATCGCGAATGTGGTGGGCAGCTACGGCGTACTGCTCAGCACCTGGCGCGAAATCAAGGACAGTGGGCAGTGGGAACCTGCCGAACGCATCAAGCAAACTGTTCCCCCAAACGAGCAGGACTTCGCAGGCGTGGTCGATCTGGTGCAACGCACAGAAATCAAGCCCATCCCGAATACGGAATACCTGAGCATCACCATCAAAACGCAGGGCGATATCGAGGTCGCGCCGCGGCAGGCGCAGTATGTGATGGAGGTGCTGCTGCGCAAATTCCAGGATCAATACAGCCAGCTCAACAGCCAGACCGCCCGCCCCTCGCGCGAGTTCGTCGAGCAGGAATATCAGCAGGCGCAACGCGAATACGAGCGCGCCACGCGCCAGCTTAGCGAGTATCTAAACCAGAACAAGGATGTCATCCAGTCCCAGAACCAGACGAATATCCTGCTCCAGTCCATTTCGCGGGCGGAGCTGCAGCTGTATGACGCGGAGGTGGCGCGTCAATCCGCAGCAGCGCGCCTGGCGAGGCTTACGCAGCAACTGCGTCAAGAAGAGCGTCGCCCGGGCGGTGGGGAGTATCGCCAGCTGAGTAAGGTCACACGCAATAACCCGATTCTGCAGCAGTTGCAGTCTGAACTGGCGCGTGCCCAAAACGACCTGCAGGCGCAAATCGCGCAGGGACGCGGCGAGAACCACCCCGAAGTGCTGCGTATCAAGGGACGCATCGAGGAACTGGAGAAGCAGATCGCCGAGCAGCAGGCGATGATTCTCGATGCTGAGACCACGGGGCTGAACAACCTCTACGAAGCCCTCAAGCGCGACTACCTGCAGGCGATGGTGGAAACGCAGGTCGCCGAAAAGCGCGTCAACGAACTGCGTAGCCAGCTGGCAGAGATGCGCGCGAAGCTGGAGGGCTTGCCTGAAAAGCAACGCATCGCCGACGAACTCACGCTCAGGGTGCAGCTTGCCGAGGGCAAAGTGCGCCTGCTCAAGCAAAAGCTCGACGAGGCGCTCACACGCGAGAGCGAGCTGCAAACCGCGGGCTTTGTGAAAATTATCGACGGTCCCGCCGCGCGCCCCGTGGATAAGCGGATTCCCTTGCGCGTCGCGCTCGCGTTCGCGCTGAGCTTGATTCTGTCCACAGGTCTCGTGCTGCTGCTGGGTCAGGTCGATCAGGGCGTCTACACGCCCAGTCAAGCCGAGGCGCTGTTTGGCGTTCCTGTCATCGCCGCGCTGCCGCGCATGACCCGAGCGTTGCTTGCGCGCGACCGCGCCGAGCAGACCCCGCTCAGCGCGTCGTACCAGCTGCTCTCGACCAGCCTGATGGAAGCCAATGGCAGACTCAACGGACCCGCCGTTGCGATTACGGGCGCGGATCCCGATGTAGGGCGCACCACGGTCGCCTATAACCTCGCGCTGACGCTCGCACGCGACGGCGCGCGCGTGGTGCTGATTGACGGCGACATGCGCAATCCGCAGCTCCACCGCCTTGTGCGCGCGGATGTGAACCACCCCGGACTCAGCGACATTCTCGCGGGCAGAGCGACGCTGGAGCAAGCGGTGCAGCAGACCCCTATCGAGGGGCTGGTGTTCATTGGCGCGGGGACGCCCCCCGAAAACCCCGTCCGTCTGCTGCGCTCGCCTGAAATGCAGCAACTGCTGGAGACCCTCAAGAAAGTGGCGGATTTCATCATCATCGATACGCCTTCCGCTGCTACTTTCGCCGACAGTACGGTGATTGGCTTGGCGGCGGGGAATGTGCTGGTCGTCCATGCCGCAGGGCAGGGTATGACCGACGCCACGCGCGAGATGCTGGCGCGGCTCAAGCAGCATAATGCAAACCTTGTGGGCGTGGTGCTGAACAAGGTGCGCCTCGACGACAGCGTGGTGTACCGCCACTTCCAGAGGGGCTATCACCGTGCGCTGAGTGGGCGCAACGGCGTTGTAGAACGCGCTGCGCTACCCGCCGCCAGCAGCCGTGTCGATGACTCCGAGCCAGAGCAGACCACGCCGCGTGACTGATGCAATTAGGGGGGCGCGCTTATGCGCCCCCTTTGAAAGGAGCTTGTCATGGTAAGCCGACCGACACCGACCATCGAACGGGCGGCGGGCAAAGCAACGCCTTGCTCGCACGCGCCTGAATGCTCGCCCTTCGCGGAGTATATCCCCGAAGTCAAAATCCCGCACGCCTTCTGGAAACGGCTCATCGATATCGTTGGCTCGGCCCTGGCGCTGATTCTCCTCTCCCCTGTGATGCTCCTTATTGCGCTGCTTATCCGACTGGAATCGCCTGGTCCCGTCCTGTTCCGCCAGATACGGCTCGGACGCTACGGCAGACCCTTCATCATGTATAAGTTTCGCTCGATGCGCTGCAACGCGCAGGAGCTGCAACCGCTGCTGATGCATATGAACGAAAAGCAGGGCGGCGCGTTCAAAATCAAAGACGACCCTCGTATGACGCGCGTGGGCAGGTTCATCCGCAAATACAGCCTCGACGAGTTGCCTCAGCTGTTTAATGTGCTCAAGGGCGACCTGAGCCTCGTAGGACCCCGCGCCATGGCGCCGTATGATGTGAACCGCTTCGATAAAGTAGAATATTACACCCGCTTCGCCGTGCCTCAGGGCTGTACGGGACTGTGGCAGGTCAGCGGGCGCAGCAACCTCACTTTTGACGAATGGATGCGGCTCGATATCTACTATGTGGAAAATATCTCCTTGGGGCTGGATCTCCAAATCCTGCTCCGCACGATTCCAGCAATCTTAAAAGGCGATGGCGCATATTGAGCGGCGGTTTCTGGTGACGGGGGGCGCGGGCTTCATTGGCTCGCATCTGACGCGGTTCCTGCTCCAGCACGGGCGCGTGCGCGTGCTGGACAACCTTTCCACAGGCAGTTTAGACAACCTGCGTGAAGTGCTGGACGACATCGAGTTCATTCGCGGCAGCGTCGCGGACCCGAACGCAGTGAGCGAGGCGGTGGCGGGGTGCGCGATGGTGTTTCACCTCGCGGCGCAGGTTTCCGTGCCCCTATCGATGGAGCTGCCGACAGAGACTTTCGAGGTGAATGTGTACGGCACGCAATTGCTGCTGGAGGCGGCTCGGCGCGAGGGTTGCGAGCGGTTTGTGTTCGCGTCCTCGGCGGCGGTCTACGGCGACTCGCCCCGCCTGCCCAAGCGCGAGGGAATGCGCCCTGCGCCCATCTCACCCTACGGCTGGAGCAAGCACTATGGCGAGCTGCTCTGTCAGGATTACTATCGTGTGTTCGGCGTGCCGACCGTGAGTTTCCGCTTTTTCAATGTGTATGGACCGCGTCAGAACCCACGCTCGCAGTACGCCGCCGTCGTGCCACGCTGGATTACCGCTGCGCTGACCGACCGCCCGCCGATTATCTACGGCGACGGAAAACAGGTGCGCGACTTTATCTATATCGAGGACCTGATTCAGGGTATCTGGCTGGGGGCGACGCATCCAAACGCTGTCGGCAGGGTGTTCAACCTTGCCAGCGGGACGCGCGCCACGCTCCTGCAGCTGCTGCAAGCGATTGAACAGGCGGTAGGCTGTCCGTTGCACCCCGAATACCAACCTCCACGCGCGGGCGACATCCGCCGTTCCTACGCTGATATAAGCCTCATTCAGCGCACGCTGGGCTACCAGCCCCGCTACACCTTACAGGAAGGGATTAGGCGAACGGTGGAGGCTTATAAAAAGGATGCGGTGCTCGTATGAGCCAGACACGCGTTGTTGCGAATCCGATTAGTGTTGGCGTCGCCCTGCTGCAGGCGATGCGCCCTCACCAGTGGACGAAGAACCTGCTGGTATTCGCCGCGCTGCTGTTCACGGCGCAGTTTACGCACCTGACCCTGCTATGGCAGACCGTGCTGGGCTTCTTCGCACTCTGTTTTACCGCGAGTAGCATCTACCTGGTGAATGATATTTTAGACCGCGAGCGGGACCGTCGGCATCCCAAAAAACAGCATCGCCCGATTGCGTCGGGGCGGCTGCCCGTGCCTGTGGCGTGGCTGGGCGCGGCGACATCGCTGGCGCTCGGACTGGGACTGGCGTTCTGGCTGCGCGTCCCGTTTGGCGTTATCGTGCTGGTGTACGCCCTCCAAAGCACGCTGTATACTTTTTATCTAAAGCACATCCCCTTGCTTGATGTCGCCATAATTGCGCTAGGCTTTTTACTGCGGGCGGCGTCGGGTGCGGTGCTGATTGAGGCGTATATCTCCCCATGGCTGATTATCTGCACCTTCTTCCTCGCGCTTTTTTTGGGCTTCGCGAAGCGTCGGCACGAACTCGTGTCGTTGGGCGAGGACGCCGTGAACCACCGCAGCGCGCTCGGCGACTACTCCGCAACGATGCTGGAACACCTGCTCACGATTTGTCTGGGGCTTGCCCTCCAGTCCTACGCGATTTATGTCATCCTGTCCGAAACCGCGAAGGCGCATCCCAATCTCTGGTATACTTTGCCTGTGGTTACCTACGGTCTGCTACGCTACTTTTATGTGGTGCATCGGTACGACGCGGGCGGCAGTCCCGAAAAACTAATTCTATCGGACAAGCACATCGCCTTGTCGGTGGTGGTATGGGGCTTGATTGTTTTATGGGTGATGCGAGGATGAGCATGCTACAGAAAACGCGCTCGAAGGTGCAGACCCTGCCGCTCGGCGTGCGGCAGTTCCTCAAATTCGCAACGGTCGGCGCGATGAACACCACCATCGACTGGAGCCTGGCGTTCTTTCTAACCTTTTATACGCCTCTTCCACGCTTGCTGGGCGGCGCGTTCGTGACCTTTACAGGCGTTCCGGTCCGCCCCGAAGCCGCCGCCGTGTGGTTTACTAAAATCATCTCGTCGGGCACGGCGACCATCAACAGCTTCATCTGGAACCGTCGCTGGACATTTCGGATTCGAAACAAACAAGCGCGGACACGCCAGTTCGCCAAGTTCGTTACAGTGAATGTAATTGGTATGATCCTGAACTCGACGATTACGACACTATTAATCCGTCCGTTTTTGCCAGAGCCGCCGCGTCTGGTGTTTATGGCGTGTCAGGCAACGGCGACCGCGATTGTGTTGTTCTGGAACTTTTTCATGAACAAATACTGGACTTTTCGAGGCGCAAGTGAGGTATCTATAGAGTCTTAGACAGGAGGCGATATCGATGGATCAGTTTCTGCTGGAGTTGAAAAAGCTGCCGCGTCCCCAACCGATTTTGCTGGGGGTGGTGATTGCGTGTCTGGCGTTGCTGCTGTACGCTTATCAGGAGCCTATCAAAGTTTACTGGCTCGCGCGCTGGGGCGATCCAAGCGGCTACTATTCGTATGCGTACCTCGTGCCGCCGCTCGCGCTGGTAATGATCTGGATGCGGCGGGAGCGATTGCTCCAGCTCAGGGCGCAACCCTCTTGGTGGGGCGTCCCCTTGTTTCTGCTTGCGGCAGGTATGCATCTGCTGGGGCTATGGGGCTACTCCAGCTGGGTATCGAGCATGGCGTTTCCGCTCCTGTTGATTGCCGCCAGTCTGTTGCTCTGGGGCGTCCAAATTACGCGCGTGTTGCTTTATCCGCTCCTCTTTCTATATCTGATGATGCCCATGCCCTCGGTTGTGTTCGATGAAATCACGAATCCCATCCAGGTCTGGTCGACCGATGTTGCCGAAGCGATGCTGCGACCATTTTATAATGTGCTGCGTGAAAATCAGGCAACGATTATCATGCCGTCGGGCTACCCGCTGCTCGTGGGCGTCGAGTGCAGCGGATTCAAGGTCACGATTGCGCTGCTCACTTTTATTCTGTTTTTCTACACTCTTGTAGACATGCCTTTGTGGAAGAAGCTGATTTTACCTGCCGCGCTCTTACCGATTGCGATCATTTCTAACGGCTTGCGCATCGCCCTGATTGGCGTCGTGGGCGAAGAATACGGCTCCTACGCGGCGAAAATTGCCCACGAGGGTTACGAAATGACCTTGCCCGTGTTCGGTAATGTGAACATTCCCACGACAGGCGCGCTTGAGATTTTGATCCCGTTCGTGTCGTTGTTTCTAATCGCGAGGTGGTTAGGATGGAAGAGATGAAATTGAAACC
>CAYYCA010000048.1:0-10501 GCA_964470265.1 uncultured Fimbriimonadales bacterium
TCTACGCCTTCCTCCCCCACTTGCCCAGCACGCGCTCGGCGACCAGCTCGGCGGAAATCAGCGTCATCGGAATGCCGTTGCCGGGCTGCGTGCTTGCCCCCACCAGATAGCAGTTCCGAAACGGCGTCTGCACCGAGGGGCGGAACGCGGTGGACTGGAAAAAGGTATGCGCAATTCCGAACGCCGCGCCCTGCCACAAACCCATCGCCTGCCACTCGTGCGGGGTGAGCGTCTCCACGAACTGCATCGCCTCGCGCTTCAAACCCACACGCTGGATGACCGTCTCCAGCACGCGCGGGGCGGCGGCGCGGGCGTCCTCGCCCGTCAGGTTCGGCACAGGAACCAACACATACAGGTTCTCGCAGTTCGGGGGCGCGTCGACGGGGTCGGTGCGATTGGAAAGACAGGTATAAAACGACGGGTCGCTGGGCACGCGCTTCTCTTCAAACAACTCGCGCAGGTTCGCTTCGAAATCGCGGCTGAAGTAGACATTATGATGCAGCTGATGGGGCAGCGGCTCGGTGTAGCCGATGTAGAACATCAGCGCACTACAAGAATTCTTGAAGTTGCGATGCGCATAGGGCGTGGCGGGCAACAGTTCGCGATAGGCGGTGGGCGCGTCCGTGTTGATAATCACCCCATCGGCTTTCAGTACCTCGCCCGACTCAAGGCGCACGCCCGCCGCGCGTCCGTCTTCAATCAGCACCTCCTCCACGCGATGATTCAGGTAGATACGCGCGCCCTCCTCCTGGGCGATACGGGCAATCGCTTCGGGCAGGCGGTGCATGCCCCCGCGCGGATACCATACGCCTTCGCCCGACTCCATATAGGTCAGCACGCCGTACACCCACAGCGCGTCCTTGGGCGACAGCCCCAGATACATCGTCTGGAACGAGAACAGCATTCGCAGGCGCGGGTCGCGCACATATCGCCCCACGCCTTTCCACAGGTTGCCCAACAGCCGATGGCGCAGCAACAGCCCCACCTGATACGGCGTGAACAAATCGCCCAGCCCGTTATACTGCCTGCGCACGAACGCGGGCACGACGGCGTGATACATCGCGCTCAAATCGCCCATCAGGCGCAGGTAGCCCGGAACCTCGTCGGGGCTGATTTTGCGAGCAATCTCGCGCACCATACGGGCGATATTGGGCGTGGAGTCGAACACCGTGCCGTCGCCAAAGTAGACGCGATAGGAGGGGTCAATCAGCACTAAGTCTAAATAGTCTTCCACGCGCCGATGGAGGTCGCTGAAGAGCCGTTCGAGCGGTTCCAGCATCATCAGCAGCGTGGGGCCCATATCGAAGCGGTAGCCGTCGCGTCGCAGTTCGCCGATTCGCCCGCCGACTTGCGAACGCGCTTCGAACACGGCGACTTCATAACCTGCCTTCGCCAGTCGCGCGGCGGTCGCCAATCCACCCATCCCCGCGCCGACGATAACGATGGTTTTCATAGAGGCAAAAATTGTACCTGACTCGCGCGCCCGGCGTCATTCTGCTTAGACAAGCGTCGCCGTCCGCCGCTCAGCAGTGGGCGCCGCCGTTGATTGCCTCACAATCAGCTCGATCGGCAGGTATTCGTGCAGGGGTTCGGGGCGTATGCCTTTGGCTAAATTGAGCAGTTTCTGTACGGCGCGCGCTCCCAGCTGCTCCAGCGGCTGGCGGAAGGTGGTCAGCGGCGGGCTGGAAAGCGCGGCGGAGGGCGGGTCATCGAAGCCGATGAGCGACACCTCCTCAGGCACGCGCAACCCCGCCTGATGTACGGTTTGCAACGCCGAGAGCGCAAGGTAGTAGCCCCCAGCGAAGATTGCCGTCGGCCCGTCGGGCAGGCGCAGCACGGTGCGAATTGCCTCTCGGTTCGCCTCGTCCACCTCATCGGCGTAGGGCGTGGTAAAAGTCCAGATATGCGACTCGGGGATGCCCGCCTCCTGGAGCGCGTCGCGGAAACCGCGCCAGCGGTCGCGCGAGTTGAAGGTCTCCAACGCGCCGAACAGCCCGATAAACCGCCGATGACCCAGACTCAGCAGATACTCCGCGCCCTGACGCGCCGCGCCGTAGTTGTCCGTGTCGACAGTGGGCGTCTCCCATTCCTCGACGCTCGCGCCTACAATCACAACGGGCACGCCTCGACGATACAGGTCTTCCAGCAGCGCGATATGCTCGGCGGCGGGCGCAACCGCCAGCACGCCCACAAACTCGGACGAAAGCAACTCGCGCTCAATCTGATTAATCTGATAGTCCAGCCACAGGATGCGCAATCCCAGCGGGGCGAGCGCGTTGAGAACGCTACGCTGGATGCTGCTGAAATAAAAGTCCACTGGCTGCCGCGTGCCGCCGCCCAGCCCCAGCGCCATCACGGTAAACGACCGCTGAAAGAGCGTCGGGGGCAGGTTCTGGGCGACCACTGTGCCCACACGGCGTTTGCGCGTCAGAATCCCATCCTTTGCCAGCCCCTGTAAGGCGCGGCTGACAGTCAGAGGGCTGACGCCCAGCTGCTCCGCTAACGCGCGTTCCGGGGGCAGCACATCGCCGGGCTTCCAGCAGCCCGTGATAATCTGCCGCTCGACCCACTGGCGCACCTGCACATAGCGCGGGGTTTCTGCATTAAATCGTATCGCCATAGTTCCACCAACTACCTTATAACCATAGGGTAGTCGGCAGATTATACCATGCGTTGTGCTTAAGTATCGTCTCTAAAGCTGCAGGGCATCGTGGACACGCTGGAACCGCGCCTCTCGCGGAGAGGCGCGGTTCCAGCGCCCCACCGATTCGGGGACGCTTCACCCCTTGGGGAACTTACGACGCCTGCTTATGACTCAGCAAGGGCAGGCTCAAGAGCCGCGAGGTCGTCGGCGGGGACGCCGACGCTACGCGAGCGCGTTCGTAGCGTCGGCGTCCCGCCGACGATGCACTTGAAAAACCCAGTTGGTATAAGGCGGCGACTTTGACCGCTAATGTGATTAACGCTCTTAGAGCGTGTATAGAAAGCGCAACTTCAAAAATCCTTCAAGCAAGTGAACTCGCACTGATGCAAACGAAGCCCGCCTACGAGGGCTAAAACCCCGCGCAGGCGGGGTTTTTCGAGTGCGTGGGCGCGACTTTAGTCGGCATTGTTTTCACGCAGCGAGTTCAGCCATCACGAAAACTTCAAGCAACGCTTTACGTGCACGCTCTAAGCGCACGCCTCACTCCGTTGTCAATCGCCCTACGCCTTCATCGGCAAGGAAGCGCATTTTATACCGATTGGGGTTTCAGGTGTCGCAGTTTCGTCCTCACCCCCTGCCCCTCCTCTCCCGCGACGCGGGAGAGGGAGAACCCGCAGCGCGTTGCATGCACGCGACTCCCCTCGCCCACAGCGTGGGAGAGGGGCTGGGGGTGAGGGCGAGAAAGAGTAGGCGCACCCCCCAACGAAGGTTTTACGCCACTTGAAACCCCTATCGGTATTAGTCTGCGCCAGTGAGAATCAGGTTCTCATCGCGTAGCGCATTCGTGGCATAGGCAAGCGCAGCGCGTATCGCCTCACGCGATAGGTGAGGATAGGCGTTCAGGATATCCTCTTGTCACCTACCTAATTCTACCTGCGTTCGGGTTTCAACTGGTAGGAACTTTCACGGGGCGCGTTGCGTATAACCCCCTGCAGGGTCGGGTCGGTTCCCGCCTGTGGGAGGCGTCGGTTGGCTCCACCGCCAGCCTTGCCAGCCGCGATGCGGCGCGCCTCGTTGCGCCCTTGAAGGCTGGCGACGGCGTTCACGACCGATAGGGGGCGGTTCGGGGACGCCGCCAACCGCGCCTCACTGTAGAGAGAGTGGGTCGATAACAGCAATTTCTGTGAAACGGGCAAAATCCACGCTGTTCAAGGTCAGGATATGGTTGATTCCATAGGCCCCTGCCAACGCAACCATCCGCGCATCATGAGCCTGCTTGCCCTGAACCTGATACTTGGACACTATCTGTAGCCATCGTGTGGCGATGTCAGGCGGTTCTGGAAGCAGCGTGAACAGGCTTATAAAGTCGTTGCAGTCCTGCAGGGTTTGGCTGATTGACTGACCCAGACCATTCGCTGAGACAGGACGAGTGCTTACGCTCCAGAACTCGATAAGCGACCGAGCGCAGATCAGGAGTGACGCTTGCTGCCTTTGTAGGTTTAGAACAGCGTTCCAGCAAGTGGTTCTCAACGGATTACTCATCTCGCGCAGGCGCACGAGAATGTTCGAGTCGATAAGCACTTGCATTTTCAATCCTCGTAGAGCGATTCTCTCCGCAACGCCTCTGCAGGAATGGGCGGCGCGTCTGAGCCTGTCGACATTAATCGACGGAGAGCAAGTTCCCGATCCTGAGCATCCCTATCTGCTGATTCAGGCGTAAATAACAGAATCCCCGCCTCTCCCGTGGGCAAATTGACAGGTTCTTCGGGGACAAATACCCGCCCATCATAACGCGCTCGGATGATGACCGGCATACCTCAGATTATACCCTGATCGGGTGAACTCATCCCCCACTCAGGCACAATCGTCTGCTCCACCCCCAGGTTCTGCAATACCCGCGCCACGACGGTATCCACCGCCTCTTCCAGCGTTTGGGGGCGATTGTAGAACGAGGGGTTCGCGGGCAAAATGACGGCGCCCGCCTCCGCCGCCTGCACCATGTTGCGCAGGTGAATCAGATTGAACGGCGTCTCGCGCACGACCAGGATTAGCGGGCGACGCTCCTTGAGGCACACATCGGCGGCGCGGGTCATCAAATCGTCCGAGATCCCCTGCGCAACGCGCCCTAAAGTGCCCATCGAGCAGGGAATAATCACCATCCCGTCGTGGCGAAAGCTCCCGCTGGCAGGCGGCGAGAAGTAGTCGCGCGGGTTCAAAATCTTCAGCCCGTCCCACTCGTAGCCGAGCAGCGTTTTTGCCGAGAGCGTCTCGCGAGAGACCTCCATCCCCAACTCGGTCTGCATCACCTGAATCGCCTGTTCGGAGCAGATATAATAAATCTCGCGGAAGTAATGCGCCGCCTGACGCAGAAACCGAATCGCGTAAATCCCGCCGCTCGCGCCTGTAACGCCCACCACCAGCCGCCCTGTGCGTATCATAGCAGAATTATGGCGCATGCTACAGCGAGGAGCGGTTCAGCGACGCGGCGATTTTCTCGATTTCCGCCTGAGGCAGGTTGCCCACCACGCCGAAGCTGTAGTCCCCGTCGCGCCAGAAGCGCATGTTGAGCCGGTCGGAGCGTCGTCGGGGGCGTTGAAACTCGGCGGGACCTTTACCCTGCGCCTGAAACACGCTGAAGCGGGCGTTCGAGGTCTTATAATGTAAAATCACGCTGGGCGCGCTGTCGGGCGGGCGACGGCGAACCAGCACGCGCTCCAGCGTCGCGCCCGCAGGAAGATAGCTCGGAACGCGGATGGGGAACGATACAGCGCGCTGCGCTTCCTCCACCGTTTTATACTCGCCGCCCAGCGGGCGCGCCACGACCCCTGCAGGCAGGTTGAATAAGTCGGGCGGGAAACGCGGGTTCAACTCAAGGCGCGTAATCTCCGTGCGCAACACGGGCGCGTTTTGCCCTATCGTGGTCTCATAGCGGAGGATGAGTCCCGTTTCTTTGTCGATCCAGAGGGTCACATTCGCGGGGAAATTCGGCAGTTTATCGGGCGGCGCGAAGCGTCCGTGCGACGGGCGGGCAAGGCTCAGGCGCACTACAACGCAGCCGCGTCCCAGCAGCGTGGCGTCGGGCAACAGTTCGGCTTGCAACACGCCCGCCTGCGCCAACTCGATGGCTCTTTGAATCAGCGGCGCGCCCTGAGGCAGTTTCGCAGGCAACTCGAACGCCTCTTTCGCGTCGGGGCGAAAGGCAATCCACTTGCCTCCACGATAGAGCAGCACCTCGCCTCGGCGTTCGGGCGGGGCGAGAATCTCGATGCGCTCGGCGCGTGCGCCCTGTCGCCAGAACCGCTCCTCTACGCGGCGTGCGGCGCGTCCCGCCTGAAACTCCGTCACGCGCACTCCTGCGACCGTGAGGCTGGTTTCTGCCTGCTGCGCGCGCTGGAGCCACTGGATGGGGCGCTCCTGCGCCTCAACCACAGCCCAGAGCAACACCCAGAAGAGCAGAACGAATCTCATCGCGTATATCCTGTCGTGATAAAGTAGCGCGGTGTCGGCGTTGGCGACCAGTCCGCCAGCTCCAGTTGCTCGTGAATCTCCACCCAGTTCTCGGCGTTTTGCGACGCCGTCGTTGCTACTGCGGGAGCCGTGGTGTTGGAGTTCAGAGCCATCCAGCCCCACCATGCCGTCGCCGCGAGGATGCCCAGCGCGGGCGCAAGCGCGACGCGCTTCCACCAGGCGAATACAGGTTTCGGCGCAGCCGTCTGCTGAATCCGTGCGCGCACCTGCTGAATGAGCCGTTCGGGCGCGCGATGCCGCGGCAACGCACGCAACGCCTGATAGGTTGCGCGCGCCGCTTCCCACTGACGCTGACAGCGCGGGCACACCTGCCGATGCGCACGCAACTCCTGCGCCTGCGCCGCGCTCAGCCGCCCCTCCAGGTCGTCCCATATCCACCGCTCATAGCGAGTGCAGTTCATTTCGATTCACCTCTTAAATACGCTTCCACATGTTTTTGGATTTGCCCCCGTGCATGGTTCAGGCGCGATTTGACCGTGCCGATGGGAATGTTCAGCACGCGCGCAATCTCCTCATACGATAGGTCTTCCACATCATATAACAGCAGCACGGTACGCAGTTTAGGCGACAGCAACCCGATTGCCTGTTCCACGACCTGCTGTAATTCGCGATTTAACGCTATCTCCATCGGGTCAGGCGTTTGCGTATCGGGGAACTCCCACTCGCTGGTTTCGCCGTCCTCGTCTTCCCCTGCGAGGTAGGAGACGGTTTGCACGCGCCGCGCTCGCCTGCGCTGATGGTCGATGCAGAGATTGGTCGCGATACGGTAGAGCCAGGTGCTGAGGCTGGCGCGTCCATCGAAGCTGGGCAACCCCTGATAGGCGCGCAGAAACGCCTCCTGAAGCAGATCCTCCGCGTCCGCAGGGTTGCCGACCATCCGCAGGATGTAGTTGTAAAGACGGTCGGCGTAGAGGTTCATAATCTGCTCAAACGCCGTCTCATCCTGCGCTTGGGCGCGCTCCACAAGCTGGGCTTCGGCGGATAAGGCGTCCACTTCGATGCGTCTCCCAGTATAGGATACCGTATCGATCACCATCGTGTTTACATAGACGCTCAATTCAGATGGGGGTTCAGTGGCTCAGAGAGCGGCATAAATCCCTCAAACCTGAACATTTTTCTCAAGAAAATCGCAGAATCCGCTTTTTTGGCACGAAAGTTGCTGTAGGTTCTCACAGGCTTGTAATGATGTGGCGTGGATTCTGCGTTCAAGGAGGAGCGACTTTGCCTGATATTGGCGTGTTGCTGGTGGAAGATGAAAGGTTGCTGGATCGCGTGGTGACAGACGCGCTGCGCACGCTGGGGCTTGCATGCGAGGTGGCGCACTCGGAGGAGGAAGCGATTCATCGTCTGCACCATCGACGCTTCGACCTGATGATTCTGGACTTGCGTTTACAGGGAGGGTCGGGAGTGAATGTGCTGGAGCAGGCGCGGCGGCTCGATCCTGACCTGCCTGTGGTGATGGTCACGGCATATAGCATCACAGAGGAGGTACAGGCTGCGCTTGCATGGGGCGTCGATGCGCTGCTGTATAAGCCCTTCGATATTGATACACTGTTAGCAACGGCGCGCGCGCTGCTTCAACGCCAGCGACAGTTCACGTCGACACATGCGGTCGTGCAGATGGATGCGCCTACCCCGACGCCGACACCCAAGCGCGTCAGTGGTCTGGAGCTGGGTATGCTGGCGTCGCTGAAACAGAACGCTTTCTCGCTGGCGTGCCGTGTGCGTGGAATGGACGAGCAGTGGCTAAGCGTGGAGACCGAACGCATCACGCCTCCTGAGAACACTCGCTGGCTGGTGGAATGGACGGGGAGCGACGCGCTTTATCAGTTCAACACGCGCGTCGACGAGTACCTGCCGCGTGAGAGTTCCGCCCTCTGGCTGTTGCGCCAGCCGACGCTGATTCGCCGCCTCCAACGCCGTCGCCATCCGCGTGTGCCTGTGCAGGGGCGCGCGTTCGTCTCGTTGGCAGGGCGACTCCAGCGCGCCACAGAGGCGACTTTGGTGAACCTCAGCGAGACGGGCGCGTGCGTGATTCTCGCCGAGCCGCCCCACCGTGGCGCACAGCTGCACCTCGATGTGCAGGCGGAAACGCAAAGCGGCGTCATCCGCTTCCAGCGCGAGGGTGTCGTGCGCAGCGTGGTCGCCTTCGTTGAACAGGGGCAGCCCTGCTACCGCGTAGGACTGCAGTTAGAACGACTGCCGAACGACGCCGTGAAGCAGCTGCGTCAGATGCGGATTGCGCAACTCACGGGGATTGCCGACAACACGCCCTCCGCAAATCGGTAAACTTATATCCCCGTAATCCACACAGGCTCCCCGGACTTCTACGATATTTCAATAAACCTCGCAAATTTGCAGAGAGCGACGCTTCAGCTTTCGCCGACAATCCCCCTTGACGCGCACACCACGCCCGCGCCGACGGAACGGCAAGGGCAGGCGCGTCGGAAATCACACATCAGGGAGGATTGAACGATGAGTCTACGCATCAACACGAACATGTCAGCGCTGAACGCGCTGCGCAATGTGGAGCGTGCGGCTGACGGCTTCGGACGCTCGATCGAGAAACTCGCTTCGGGTCTGCGCATCAACCGCAGCGCGGACGACCCGGCAGGCTTGATTCGCTCGGAAGACCTGCGCGCCCAGATTACCGGCTTGGAACAGGCGATTGCCAACTCGCAAGACGCGACGAACTTGATTAAAACTGCCGAAGGCGCGCTGGAGGAAGTGCATAACCTGCTGCGCAGTATGCGCCAGCTCGCCGTCGCCTCAGGAAACACCGGTACGAACGACCTGACCGCTCTGCAAGCGAACCAGAACCAGATTGCCTCGGCGATCGACAGTATCAACCGGATTGCGGCGCAAACCCAGTTCGGCACGAAGAAGCTGCTGGACGGAACCGCTGGTACCAGCGCAGTCGTTACCGACTTCCAGCGCGTGGGCGGCATGTTCTTCGGCGGTTCTGTGTACGGTAGCGTGGCAGGCGCTGCATCGCAGGACTACGCGATTGGTTCGGGAATTATCACCATCGATGTCACGCAAGCGGCGACCCGCGCAACCGTTACAGGCGACCGTGTCTACGCGGCTCCGACCAGCGTGATTGCGACTTCGGCGACCGTCGTGATTAACGGCGTCAGCTTCTCGACTCAGGCGAACACGGAAACCTTGCAAAGCTTCGTAGACCGTATCAATTCGCAGTCAAGTGTGACAGGCGTCGTAGCTGAGGTTTTCGAAGCAGGCGCGAACGACTATCGTGTGCGACTGCGTGCGAAAGAGTACGGCGCGAACTTCTCCGTCACCGTAAACGACCAGCAGGCAATCCTGTTTGCTGCTTCGACTTCCACTTCGGCGTCGGGGCAGAACGCCACTGCGACCGTGTCTGTGACCAACATCGACGGCGGCGTAGTGACCGTGCTGTTTACAGGCGGGAAAGCGTCGGGCGATTCGGGGCTGCGCCTGACCGACGCGAAGGGGAATGTGATTCTGCTCAACGAGTATGGCAACAACACTACTACAGGCGACGGCGCCGTGGGGCGAACCAGCGCAGGTCAGCTCCAGTTCCAGATTGGCGCGAACGCCGGGCAGGTCGCACGCTTCTCCATCAATAACATGCGCGCCGACCAGCTTGGCACAGGCGCCGTGTCGGGTAAAAGCCTGAAAGACATCGATGTCACCAAAACGGGCGGCGCAGAAGAAGCCCTGAAAATCATCGACGCCGCCATTCAGCAGGTCTCTAAACTGCGCGGCGACATGGGCGCGTTCCAGAAGAACATCCTCGAGAGTAACATGCGCTCGCTGTCCGTCGCGAAGGAGAACCTGACGGCGTCTGAGTCGGCGATCCGCGATACGAACTTCGCTGAGGAAATCAGCCGCTTCACGAAGTTCCAGATCCTGCAGCAGGCGGGTATGTCTGTGCTGGGTCAGGCGAACTTCGCGCCGCAGGGCGTGCTGCAGCTCATCCGATAAAAAGCCTCTCAAGGGCGAATCGGGTACAATAAACAAGGGGGGCGCACGCCCCCCTTTGTTTTGTAAACGAAGGAGGTAAGCTGATGCAATTCAAATACGCCATTCTGGGAGCAGGAATGCAAGGACCCGCCGTCGCCTACGACCTCGCGCGGTTTGGCGACGCCGAAGTGATTTATTTAGCCGATATCGACGAGCAACGCGCCATCCAGAAAGCGGAGTGGGTGAACCGACTACTTCAGAAGGAGATTGTCCAACCCCAGCGCGTGGACGCCAGCGACGAACAGCAGGTGAAACGCTATTTTGAGCAAGCGGATGTGGTCATCAGCGCGGTACCGTGGCAAATGAATATGCGCCTGATTCAGC
>CAYYCA010000049.1:0-10454 GCA_964470265.1 uncultured Fimbriimonadales bacterium
TCCCTAATGCGCGATATGATGCGCCCGCACCTCGCGCACGACCGTGACCTTCACCTGTCCTGGATACTCCAGCTCGGACTGGATTTTGTGCGCGATTTCACGGGCAAGCTGATGGGCGCGTAAATCGTCCACCTCGTTCGGTTTGACCAGCACGCGCACCTCGCGCCCCGCCTGAATCGCGTACACTTTCTCCACACCGTCGAAGCTCATGGCGATACGCTCCAGTTCTTGCATACGGCGCAGGTATTGCTGGAGCGATTCGCGCCTTGCCCCTGGTCGCGCCGCTGAAATCGAGTCGGCGATAATCACCACATGCGCCTCGAGGCTGGCAGGCGCAATATCGTGGTGGTGTGCGCCGACGGCGTTGCACACTATCTCGCTCTCGCCGTAGCGACGCAGGAACTCCATGCCGACGAGCGCGTGGGGGCCTTCAGTGGTGTTTTCCAGTGCCTTGCCGATGTCATGAAAGAGGGCGGCGCGTTTGACCACGCGCGTATCCAGCTTCAGCTCCGCCGCGAGCAAGCCCGCCAGAGTCGCCACCTCGATGGAGTGATCCAGCACATTTTGTGCGTAGCTGGTACGGTAGCGCAGCTTTCCGAGCGTGCGCACGATTTCGGGGTGGACGCCCGTCAGCCCGACCTGCAGCACGGCTTCCTCGCCCGTCTGCCAGATGCGTCGCTCCACCTCGCTCTTGGCGCGTTCGTACTCCTCCTCGATGCGGGCGGGGTGGATGCGCCCATCGTTAATCAGGTTCAGCATCGTGATACGCGCGATCTCACGGCGGATTGGCTCGAATGAGGACAGCACGACGGCTTCAGGCGTGTCGTCGATAATCACATCGACGCCTGTGATATGCTCAAAGTGGCGGATGTTGCGTCCTTCGCGCCCGATGATGCGCCCCTTGATGTCCTCGCTGGGCAGGTGGATGACCGTAATCGTGTTCTGCGCGACATGCTCGACCACGCAGCGCTGCACGGTGTCGAGAATCACTTCGCGGGCGCGGCGTTCGGCGTCGCGTCGGGCGTCTTCTTCGATTTGCCGTGCGAGAATCGCGGCTTCGTGTTCGATTTCGTCGCGAATCTCTTTCAGGAGCAGCTCGCGCGCCTGTTCTGCGCTCATCCCGCTGATGCGCTCCAGCTCGAAGCGCCGCTGGTGCATCAGCTCGCGCAGCTCGCCCTGTTTCTTGGTGAGCAGCGCCTCGCGCTCCATCAGCGTATGCTCTTTCTGTTCGAGCAGTTCGAATCGATGTTCGAGCAGTTCCTCGCGCTGGAGCAGGCGTTGTTCGAGGCGCAGGATTTCCGCGCGTTTCTCACGGGCTTCCTGTTCTGCTTGTTCGATGATTTTGTGCGCCTCTTCGCGGGCTTGCAGGCTCGCCTCGCGTTTGAGCGTTTCGCATTCCCGCTCCAGTTGCGCGCGCTGTTGCACAAGTCGCTCGGTCTCGCGACGCGCTTCTTCGAGGGCGCGCTGCGCCTCTAAGTTTTCCTGCTGGGTTAGGCTCTTCAGCTGCGCCTGCGCGCGTCGACTGGCGAGCCAGTACCCTGCGCCCGCGGCGACCAGCGCGACAACGACGGTGATAACGCCGAATATGAGTTCCATAGAAACCTCCTTGAGCGTATTGGGACTACGGCTCGTCGTTCAGGCGCGGGTTCCAGCGGCGCAGGGCGTTTTGGGCGAGTTCGGGTTCGAAACCGCGCTGCAGCAGGAACCGAAACCAGCGCGCGACTTCGCGTGGCGCGGCTTCTGCGGGCGGCTCGCCAAAACGCCTGATAAGAGCGCGCACGGCGCGGCTCTCCTCGTCGCCTTCCAGTTCGGGCGGACTTAAGCCGCGGCGGGCGAACTCTTGCTCGATGCGCAAGCGACCCGATGGCTGCTCGTCGGTATAACGCTCGGTCAGGCGTTCTCTCAGACGCTCATCCGAAAGGTACCCTTCAGCACGGAGCCATTCGATGGCTTCGCGCGTCTCCGATTCGTCGTAGCCTTTCGCGACTAATCGCTGCGCCAGTTCATAAGTTGATAAATCGCGCACCCTGAGCCAGCGCAGCGACTGCGCAATCGCCTGCGCCAGGCGTTCCGATTGCCCCTGCATCGCTCGCCTGCCTCCAGAACGACGAACGCTTCACGGCGACAGACTCATCCTGCCGAGGATGATTCAATTTATGATACCCAACCGCTCAGCGTTTAGTTCCGTCGGGCGGGCGAATGAAAATCTGGGTCAGGTAATAACGACGGTCGCGCGAGCGATAAAACACACCCACCCCTGCCTGGGTGAACTCTTTCTGCAGGATGTTCGCGCGATGTCCCGGACTTTCCATCCAGCCCTGCACGGCGACCTGCGCGGGGTTCTCGTAGCCGTGCAGCATAAAGATATTCTCGCCGCAGGCGCGCCACGGGATGCGGAAACGGTTCAGACGTTTATCCACATTGCCCAGTCGGGGGTCTTCGTGGTCGAAAAAGTTGCGTTCCGCCATGTTTTTGCTGTGGTCGCGGGCAGCGCGGGCGACATCCTCGCGCCATACAAGCGGCGGCAGTTTCGCACGCTGTCGCTGCTCGTTAATCAGGCGATGCACGCGCTGCTCCAGATCGCGCAGTTCGCGCTCGGTCGGCTCTTTTCGCGACGGTTCTCGGCGTCGTTGCGGCATAGCGCTCCTCCTTATTCCAGTTCAATTCCTCGTTCGCGCAGGGCGTTGCGCAGCCGCTGCAGTTCCGACTCTGCTTGCTCGGCGCGTTCCTGACCTGTCAGCACCAGCCGCCCCTCGCGGTCGTACAGGCGCAGCCAGCGAAACCGTCGCCCGCGATATTTGCCCTGCCATATGCCCAGATACGCGCCGAGCGTCTCGCTCCAGAGCCAGTCATGCTCATTTGGTTCAATCGGAGCGTAGCCTGTTGAACCCAGCTGATAACCCTTCAGCTCGCCCTTGCGACCGTCGTACCCGAAGTATTCCTTTGTGCGGAACACCCCTTCGTAAATCTCCACATTCTTCTCGACATCCTTGCGCCGCGTGGAGGAGGAAATGAACTCGACAATCGGGTCGGGGTAGCGTCCGTCTTCTTCCCAGACGCGCCAGCTCTCGCGCATATGCGTTCCGTCCACTCCTTTGACCAGGAAGAAATCAGGACCTTTGTAGCGCGGCTTTTTGCCGTTGCCTTCGACATACTCCTTGATCTCTAATGCCTGGGGAATGCTGTAATAGAGGAACATGTTGCCTGCGCAGTAGTAGTTCGTCGGTTCTTCCAGCAACAGGCGCACGGCCTCATCCAGCAGGCTGATGTTGACCGCATGCCAGTCTGCTTCCATCCTGTCGCCGTCTCCTGAAGGCAGTTCGAGCGACTGCAGAAACTGCAGCGAGCGTTCGAGGTCATCGAGGTCAGGCAATCGCTCAGCCTGCGGTTTCACTCGCCGAGCGCGTTTCGGTTTCGTAGGCGCAGACGCCTGAGTCGCCATAGCATGCGAATTATACCGGTTAAGGGCAGGAAGCCCGCCAGCGACGGCGAACCTTACGGGCGTTATGGCAAAACGCGGCGTAATGGAAGTCTCGCTGGTGTTCCCCGAAGCCGAAATAATTCGGCGCTATTATCGCGGGCTAATTTATCTGGCGGCGCGCACCTGCTACAGCGAGAAGACGCCCCAGCAAATCTGGGACGAGTTCCTCGCCGACAAAACGCCCCCAGAGCGGGTGATGAAGCTGATTGAGCATGTGGTGGAATCGGGACACCACAGCACGATTGAACATATCAGTTTCACCTTCGCGATTTCGGGGGTGAGCCGTGCGCTGAGCCATCAGCTTGTACGCCATCGCATCGGCGTCGCGTTCGATCAGCAGAGCCAGCGCTATGTGAAATACAAAGAGCCGCAGTATGTCACCCCGCCCAGCATCGAGGCGAACCCCGACGCGCTGCAGGAGTTCGAACGCTTCCGCGATGTGAGCGAGGAGATTTACCACCGCTTCCTGGAGCAGGGCATTCCCGCCGAAGATGCGCGGTTCATCTTTCCCAACGCCGTGACGACCAACCTGATTATGACGGTGAATCTGCGCCAGCTGATGCATATGGCGGGGCTGCGCCTCTGCACGCTCGCCCAGTGGGAAATCCGGCAGCTGTTCAAACTGATTCGCAAAGAGGTGATGGCGGCGGATCCGTACTTTGGCAAGTTGCTGGTTCCCAAGTGCGTGCCGCTGGGCTACTGCGACGAGAAGCGCAACGAGGACGAACACTGCAAGATTCGCCCGCACAAGAATTCCGTGTTCCGCGTGTGGGAACTCTACAAGCGGGGACAGCTGGTGGAACGGGAGTAGCCTGCCTGCTCAGGGTTGTACCAACAGATACACGCGCTCCGCGTTTTCACTGA
The DNA here is from genome assembly GCA_964470265.1 of uncultured Fimbriimonadales bacterium. Classification (GTDB taxonomy): domain Bacteria; phylum Armatimonadota; class Fimbriimonadia; order Fimbriimonadales; family GBS-DC; genus GBS-DC. The sequence continues at coordinate 4,346 of CAYYCA010000049.1, forward strand.
TGAAAATCAGGCGTAGCCCGTGCAAGTCGCTGGAACTGTCTGGGGGCGTGAGGGCGACCGAGTCCCCGTCGATCGTGTACCGCTTCCCCTGTGAGATGATTTGTCGACTCAGGCGGAAGTGAGGCGATTGCGGGGAGATATTCCCAGTGCGTACACTCATCGTGCGGAGGCTGTTTTCGCTCAGTGAAATGACCTGCTGTGAGGCGTCCGTTAGCACAATGCCGCGCTCGCCTGTTTCGCGTGAGCGATTCGGCGGGCTGTAGAGAACCGCCTGTTCGAACCGTTCGCGCTGGCGGGCGTTCATTTGCTGGTAAGGGATTGGATTGCCATCCTGCGCGGCGCGTCGCTGTTGCGGGCTAAGCGTATTCCAGAAACGCAGCGCAGGCAGAATATCCACTACCATCCCTAACGGGAGCAGGGTCTCGTGGGCGATGGGCTGCCCACCCACCGAGATTGCCTCGTCCGCGCGAGCGATTTGCATCGGAGTCAGACTTTCGCCAAGTTGCGCCCATTCATCGAGGGAGATTGCTTCGCGTTTGCGGATTTTCGCCTCCAGCCCCGTCAGCGCGCGCTCCGGAATTTCCGAAGGGCGCAGCAGGAAGTAGTCGCGATGGCGCGCCATCAGCGCGTCGCCGTCCACGCGCAGCCAGAACACAGCCTGTTGCAGGCTCTGAATGTCCCAGCGCGGCGTGCGTTCCGCGTTTCGTCGCGTCGCGAGGCGGATACGATAAGCGTCGGCGTATAAATCCAGTTTATGCTCGCGGGCGAAGCGGATGAGCGCAACCAGCGGGCTGTTCCGAATTGATTCGGGCAGAGGCTGAGGTGCGGGCAAGGCGCGCTCGCGCGGGGTCAGCTGGCGCAACGCATCGGGCGCAGTCGCCCACTCACGCCAGACGCGGTTCTGGATATGGTTTTCAAGGTTCACCGACAGTCCTGACTGATCCGCCCAGAAGGCGGCGCGGATCATGGTCTCCGACGCCAAGTTCGCGCCCCGACGGCGTTGCACAAGCGCGTACTCCAGCTGGAGCGTGCGCGGGTTTAGCATAAGCTGCGCCTCGATTTCCTGCGGAAGCCCCGAATCGACGACGATTTCTTGCAGTATCACTCTTTGTGCCCATTCAGGCAGCGGCTGTGCGCCGGGCTGAGGGCGCGAGGCGAATACGATTGTTTCGCCCGTGAACAGCTGTCGCCATGCAGCCTCAGTCAACTGTCCTGCGAGCTGCAACAAGGCGACAGTGGCAGGTGAAGCGTTCTGGATGAAGAAGCGCGCTTCGGGCGAGAGTCGCTCCTGCTCTGAGGGAGGCAGGTTGCGGAGTTGCTCGTAGCGATAACGGCGTACAAGATTCAGAATCTCGCGCAGCGGCTTTTGCGCCTGCTCCAGTCGCGCCTGGTCGTAGGCGCGGCGCAACGCCTCCTCGCGAGCGCGCTCCCCAGCAGGCTGGAACAGCCGATAGCCTTTGCCGTCCACGCTGAAGTCCCACTCGTACCGCAGGGTCTCCGCAAGGCGCGTCAGGATTTCATACGCGGGCTTGTCGTAGACCAACAGACACACCTTGTCGTCGGCGAGGGCGCGGTCGGCAAACAGTGGCGTCTCGGTCTGCTGCTGAATCAGGCGCAGCAGCTCGCCCAGAGGAATCAACGGTTGCTGTACCGTCAGTTTCGCCTGCAGGCGCGAGTCGCTCGCAAGGTCGACGCGCTGCGCGCTAACCGTACTCCAGAGCAGAATCAGTCCCAGCCCTCCCAATAAACGCTTCATCATCCTTATAGACGATTCAGGCGTCAGAGGATTACTGATAGATACAAAAGCTGCCTCGCCCTGTGCGAGCGAGACAGCCCCTGCCGCCGAGAGGAGGTGTTGAGGTTATCGACGGTAGTCGGGACCAGTTGTCTCTGGATAGGTGTAGATTCCGCGCTGTTGATACTCGAAAATGATGTCCGACTGGGAGCGGAAGCTGCCGTCGGGGTTCTGAAACGAGGGGTCTTTGTAGAATTTGGCGTGCCCGTCGCAAAAGGGTACTTAACGGGGAGGTTGACGGGTGGTAAAAGCTTCCCTACGCCCGCAGCAGTTCCCAGCTGGTTGCGACGACCTGCATCTCGGCGTCGGCGATTTGTTCTGGGGGATGGGAGAGCGCGATAAACCGCGCCTGTTTGCCCGGCGCGAGCATGCCCAGCTCCTCGTCGCCTGTGGCGTAGGCTGCGCCGACGGTGAACATCTGCAGGGCGGTGAGCGGGTTCAAGCCCTCTTCGGGGTTCAGGCAGGTTCCGTCGCGGCTGGTTCGGGTCACAGCGGCGCGCCAGCCGAGAATCGGGTCGCCCGGCACGACGGGCTGGTCGGAGCTGAAGCCCATCGCTACACCCGCCTGCAGCCAGCTGCGGAACGGCATGAGCGACACGGCGCGCTCGCCCAAGCCCTTCAGATACGCGCCAGTAAGCCACCATAGAAACTCTGGCTGGGGCACAACCACCACGCCCAACGCCTGCATCTCTGCCATCAAGTCGTCCGCCATCAACATCGCGTGTTCGATTCGGTGGCGATGGTGGGGGCGAGGGTAGGCGTGCAGCGCGCGGCGGTATCCCTGCAGCACGAGTTCAATCGCTTGGTCGCCAATCGCATGCACGGCGCATTGCCAGCCCGCGCGGTGGACGGTCAGAATCCGTTCCATCAGCTCTTCGGGTTCGTACATTAGCACGCCGGTTGTAGGCGTGTCGGCGTAGGGTTGGCGCAGGGCGGCGGTGCGGGTCGTGAACGCGCCGTCGGCGAAGAGTTTGACTGCGCCCCAGCGTAGGTCAGGATGCGGCGAAGGGGGTTGGGGGCTAATCCCGATTGCCTCGCCCGACTGCTCGGCGTTCTCCAGCCAGCCCGCGCGTTGCGCCGCGCCGTACAGGGGCATCAGCGTCATCCGCACGGGCGCGCCTTCCGCCAACGCCTGCGCATACGCCGCAACCTCCGCTTCCAAGTCGTGCCACCCCGTGGAGGCGTCGCTCGCCGCCAGAATGCCGCGCCGCGCCAAGTCCTCGCAGGCGCGATGCACCGCCCGTACCAGCTCCGCCCCCTGCGGTTTGGGAATGTGTTTAGAGACCAGTCCCGCCGCGCTCTCCAGCAAAATCCCCGTCGGCTCGCCCCGCGCGTCGCGCAGGATGACGCCGTCTTCGGGGTCAGGCGTGTCGCGCGTAATGCCCGCAATCTGCAGCGCGAGGGTATTCGCCGCCGCGCCGTGCTTGCTCACATGGTTCAGGTAAATCGGCTTATCGGCGCACACGGCGTCCAGGTCGTGGCGTGTAAGGTGCTTGCCGTCGGGCAGCAGGTTCTGGTCGTAGGCGCGCCCCAGCACCCACTCGGCGTCGGGGTTCGCGTCCATCCACGCTCGCAGGCGTTGCTGAATCTCCGCGATGCTTGTGCAGCCGCGCAAATCCGCCTTGCCGAGGTCAATCCCCAGCGGGAGGATATGCATATGACAATCGTTGAAGGCGGGAACCACCGCCTTGCCGTCCACCAGAACGCGCTTCGCGTCGGGATAACGCGCGGCGAGGTCGTCTTTTGAACCTACAGCAAGCACATACCCGTCCCGTACGACCATCGCCTCCGCAATCGGCAGTTCGCTCCAGAAGGTGTAAATCGGCGCGCCGTAAATCAGGTGCATGGTAGATGGATTCGCTTCAAACGGCGCGGTTCCTGCTATGGTATACTGAATTTAGGTGAGACAGTGCGCGTCAAGACTCGCTATCAGGATCGAACGCTAATCCTGCCAGAACCGCTGGATGTTGAGGAGGGCACGGAAATCGAGATAATCCTTCCCGCCCCCAAACCTCAGGTTAAAAAGCCACGACTTGAGGATCGCTTAGCGCGGTTCAACGCTGTGGCAGGATGCCTCGAAGGAGCGACAGTGCCCCTGAAGTATCTGAGCCGTGAGTACATCTATGAGGATTAGCTCCGCGATTCTGGACACCAATATACTGGTGCGCCTGATGGTCAAGAGCGACCCAGAACATTCTTTAGTCCGCTCGTGCCTTCTGGGGTGTATTCAGAACGAGGTGGAGACTTTCATCACGACCCAGAACTTACATGAAGCGTGGGCGGTCTTAACACGCCCCCGTGAATCGAATGGATATGGCTTCTCGGTTGAGCAGACGGCGGAAGCGATTCAGCGTTTGCGTGCGTTGTTCCCTGTTCTGTACGAGAGTGAGGACAGTCTTGAAACATGGAGCAGAATATGCAGGCAACATGGCGTAATCGGACGCCAAGCCCACGATGCACGACTGGTCGCAATCGCGTTGAGCGAGAATGTTCAGCATATTTTGACCTTGAATCCCGTTGATTTCGAACGATACCGCCCGCTGATAACTCCAGTGCATCCTCAGGACATCCTGCCATGAGGTATAATTCGTTTGAATGAGTCGACATGAGAAACCCACCAGTCGGCGCGATTTCCTGCGGGAGGGATTGCGCTCGCTAGTGAATGCGGGTTTTGGGGGCGTCTTCGAGAAACTGGAGCGGGTTAGCGAACTGATGGAGCGGGGCGAGCCGAAGCCTGCGCCGCTGATGCCCATCTTGAGCTGTGAAACCCGCGCGTTGCACCCCCTGCTGGAAACGGGGCAGCTGAGCTTGGAGACCTGCTGCGCTGTGCTGAACGAACTCGACATTCAGGGCGCAAGTATCAGCGACCGCCATCTGAGCAGCCTACACCCGCGCTACCTCGAGAGCCTGCGTGAGAGCTTCCACCGCCACGGAATCGCGATTACAGGCGTGATGGTCTCAGAGCCTGTGAACCTGAGCGACGAGGCGACCTTGAGCCGACGACTCGACGAGTTGACCGAGCGATTGCAAGCGGCAGCGATTTTGCAAGCCCCGCTGATTCGTCTGCACCTGACCGGCGAGCGCGAAGACGAGCTGTTTGAGCGGGCGGCGCAGTTCCTGCAGCGCCTGCTTCCCGAAGCGCGTCGGCGGTGCGTGCGCCTCACCATCGAGAATCGCGAGGGCGTCGGCAAGCGCCCCGAAACGCTGCTGAACCTGGTTCGCGCGCTCGACCCGCGCTGGATGGGCGTGTGCTACGACTTTGGGCACGGCGCGCCAGAGCGAGTCTATGACGCGGCGCGGATGCTCGCCCCCTACGCCTTCCACGCCCACGCCAAGAGCTTCGCCTTCGACCCGCGCGGGGAAGAGACCACCCTCGAATACGGGCGAATTCTCAGCATTCTGCGCCTCGCCAGCTATGTCGGCGCAATCTCCATCGAGTACGCCGGCGAGGACGACCCCATCGAGGGCGTTCGCAAGACCCGCGACCTGATTCGCCGCCACTGGCGGGCGTATTGAGCATGGAGATTCTGGAGCGCGTCCGCGCCACTATCCGTGAACGCAACCTTCTGCCCCCCGAAGGCGGCGTGGTCATCGTGGGCTATTCGGGGGGCGCGGACTCCACCGCCCTGCTCCACCTGCTGACCCGCCTGCAAGAGGAACTACGCATCCGCGTCCACGCCGCGCACCTGCATCACGGCATGCGCCCCGAAGCCGACGCCGATGTACGGGTCTGTCAAGCGGTGTGTGAGCAGCTCGGCGTTCCGCTGCATGTGGAGCGCGTCGATGTGCCCGCGCTGGCGAAGCAGGCGAAAATTTCGCTGGAGGAGGCAGGTCGGAACGCCCGCTACGCCTTCTTCGAACGCCTCGCCAACGAACTGAACGCTGTCGCCGTCGCGCTCGCACATACCCGCGACGACCAGATTGAGACGATTCTGATTAATCTCCTGCGCGGCACGGGACCGCGTGGCTTGTGCGGGATGCCCTACAAGCGCGACCGTATCATCCGCCCCTTGCTGGACGCCTCGCGCGAGCAGACCCATCGCTATTGCGCCGAGCAGAACCTGCCCACCGTGTTCGACATTACGAACTTAGACCCCCATCAGATGCGTCGTCGTGTGAGGATGGAGGTGATTCCACTGCTCCGCGAGATTGCGCCCGCGTTCGACCGCCACTTGCTGCGCCTCGCGGATATTCTGGAGCATGAGGAGGCGTGGTGGGAAGGGGAGGTGGGGAAAGTGCTGCAGGATTTGGGTCAGCCCTCGCCCCCCGTCCCCCTCTCCCACGGTGTGGGACAAGATTTAGGCAGCCCTCACC
>CAYYCA010000050.1:0-10413 GCA_964470265.1 uncultured Fimbriimonadales bacterium
AGCGGGCGCGCCGCCCACGAAGGTTTTGTCTCGCTTGAAACCCCGACTGGTATTATCATCCCCCGCTCCGTTTACGAAGCGGGGGATCGAAGTGAAGGGTAAAGCCTCAAAAGGGCAGCAACTCACTGCCCCCGCCTACGCAGGAAGGCGGGCACTTCGAGGTCGTCGCGCGAGGGGCGCGCGGGTTCGGGTTTCGGGCGGTCGGGCGCAGGATTAACGGCGCGCGGCGGTTCAGAGCTGCCCGTGCGTGCGCCGGGCGCGGGGTTCGAGCGCGTGCTGAAACCGCCCTCCAGCGGGTGCGGTTCACGGCGCGGCTCAATCTGCACCACTGCTTCCCGCTGCTGCGGCTCTTCAGGGAAGCCCGTCGCCAGCACCGTCACCTGCACGACATCGACCATGCCGGGCTTGATGACCTGCCCGTAGATGATGTTCGCGTCTTCCTGGTCGGTCATCTCGCGCAGGATCTCCATCGCTTCCTGAATCTCGAAGATGCCGATGTCCTCGCCCGCGGTGATGTTGACGAGCAGGCGTCGTGCGCCGTAGATGGAGGTCTCGAGCAACTTGCTGGACGAGGCATCCTGCACTGCCTGCACGAGTCGGTTCTCGCCCGTGCCCTTGCCGATGCCCATCAGCGCAGTGCCTGCGTTCTGGAAAATGGTGCGCACATCAGCGAAGTCCACATTGATTTCGCCAGGATAGGTAATGATGTCGGAGATGCCCTGCACACCGCTGCGCAGCACATCGTCCGCCATTCGGAACGCTTCGGTCATCGTAGTGGTGCGTTCCGACACGCTGATGAGGCGGTCGTTATGCACCACAATCATCGCGTCGACATGTTTGCGCAGGATTTGTGCGCCTTCTTCGGCGACTTTCCAGCGGCGGGGTCCTTCGAACTTGAACGGTTTGGTTACGACAGCGATGGTCAATGCGCCCAGTTCCTGGGCGATTTCGGCGATGATAGGCGCGGCGCCGGTGCCTGTGCCGCCGCCCAGCCCGGCAGTGATGAACACAAGGTCGGCGCCTTCCAGAACCTTGCGGATTTCGTGTCGGCTCTCTTCGGCGGCGCTGCGCCCAGCTTCGGGGTTCCCGCCCGCCCCCAGCCCGCGGGTGATTCCGACGCCGAGTTGCATCTTAATCGGCGCGCGCGATTTGTTGAGTACCTGCGCGTCGGTATTCATCGCGATAAACTCCACGCCTTGCACGCCGACTTCAATCATTCGGTTCACGGCGTTGCCGCCGCCGCCGCCGACGCCGACTACCTTCAGCTTCGCTTGCACTTCTAATAAAGGCGTATCGCCCGAGTAGTCCCGATGTGTTGTGCGATCCTTTGCCATGACAGTTCTCCTGCAACGATGGTGTTAGCGGTTTCTTCGAAACCAGCGTTTGACGATTTGAACGAACTGTTTCCATAACTGCGCGGGCGCGATTGTTTCGTGGGTGTCGGGGAGAATCTGCGCGCCGTAGATTGCCAGCCCGACCGCGGTGGCGTAGGCGGGGTGCTGGAGCGCGTTCGGCAGCGCCGCGCCCAGCAACTGCGGCGCGCCGATGCGCACGGGCAACGCGCCGAACACCTGCCGCCCCAGCTCGGCAGTGCATGGCAAACACGAGCCGCCCCCAGTCAGCACGACTCCTGCCGCCAGACGGTCGTACAGTCCCGAACGCTCCAGCTCCTCGCGGGCTAACTCCAGAATCTCGCGCATCCTCTCCTCGATCACTTCCGTGAACAAGCGCCGCGGAACCCGACGCTCTTCATGAGTTCCCATTTCGCGATAGGATACCCGTTCGGTTTCGGGCACGCGCTCTGCCAGCGCGCTCCCGAATTCGTGTTTCAATCGCTCGGCTTCCTGAGGGTCTGCCAAGCGAAACATGATATAGACATCGCGGGTGACCTGATTGCCGCCAACGGGCACAGCGCTGGAAAACGCCAGCCCGCCCTCGTGAAAGACAGCCACATCGGTTGTGCCGCCGCCGATGTCGATGAGCGCAACGCCAATCTCGCGCTCTTCGGGGGTCAGCGTCGCCAACCCTGAGGCATATGGCTCCAGCGCCATCGCCTGCACTTGCAGCCCCGCCCGCTCCACACATCGGCGCAAATTCTGCAGAAAGGTCACGCCGCCTGTGATGAGGGTCGCATCCGCCTGCAGGTGCGACGCGCTCATTCCGAGAGGGTTAAGGATACCCGACTGCCCATCGATGATATACTGCCGTATCAGCGTATGAAGCAGCTCGCGGTCCGGGGGCAGATGGATTTGCTGGAGCTGGAAGCGCAGGCGGTCGAGGTCTTCCTGCGTCACTTCATGGTCGGGGCGAGTGATGGTGATCTCGGCGCGGCGTTGAATCGATTCGATATGCTCGCCCGTGACGCCGACCACCGCGCCTGTGATTGCCACATCCCCCATCGTCTGCGCTTCGTGGACAGCGTGCTGGATGGCGGCGACGGTCTGCTCCATATCGACGACCTGACCCTGCTTGACGCCTCGACAGGGCGCGACGCCATAGCCCACGACCTGCAGCGTCCCGTCAGGTTGACGCTGCGTCGCAAAGCAACAGACTTTCGTCGTGCCGATGTCCAGCCCTGTTATCAGTGTCATCCTCGTTGCCTTCGAAGCGCAAACTGGTTCAGATAATACCTGCGGATTAACGACAGATTAAGGAACATCCGTCCGCCGAGCGTGACGACGGCGGCGAGGAACAAATCCACGCCGATTCGGTCGCCCAGATACGCCAGAAGCGCGGCGAGCAGGGCGTTCACGATGAATCCTGAGATGAACACATCGGGGTGGAACCGTCCCTCGAGCGAGGCGCGCCAGCCGCCGAACGCCGTATCCAGCCCCGCCAGCGCCGCCAGCGAGAGATACGCCGCCCACTCCTCTGGGAGTGGAATATCCAGCGCGATGGACGCGATAATCACGCCTAATAACAGCCCGATGAGACCGACGGCGATCACTGCTTCACCTCCTGTGGGGGCGCGGGCTGCGCGTAGCGGAACTGCGTCGAGCCGCTATAAGCAGGGATACGCACTTTGTCCAGCACGCGCAGCTGCACCATCTTGGGGTCGACGCTTTTGAGGTCGGCGAGCGCGCCGCCCGGCATTTCCAGCGCGCCCTTAAGCGTCTTGGGGTCGCCAATCGCCAGAACGGTGAACGGCGACGCCATTTTCACATCGTTGATGAACACCACAGGTCCCGTGCAACGGATGCCGGTGGTCGCCACGATGCGCTGCCCGTTGATGCTGATTGCTTCCGCGCCTGCCTGACGCAGCTCGTTTACGACGCGCAGCAGGTCGTAGTCATGAATGGTGTACAGCTCAGGCAGCAGTTCAGGCGAGTCGCCCTGCGGCTTACGCTTGCTATCTTGCAGGATTAGCTCGATGCCCGGTCCCTCCACATCGAGCAAGCCCGCAATCATTTTCGCCTCCTGCAGGCTCTGGCTCAGCACCTGCGCCTGTTTCGTGCCACTGGCGAAGGCGTTTTCGAGTTCGTTGATCTTCTGGCGCAGCTGACGGATTTCCTCTTCGAGCGCGGCGTTGGAGCGTTTTTCCTGCACATAGGCGCGGGCGAGTTCGGGCAGACGCGCGCTGGGCAACTCCGCCGTGCGGATGCGCGTCTGCTCCTTGAAGGCTAAGCCCAGCAGCAACCCCACGACCAGCCAGATGATGAAAAAGACCAGCATCTGGTACAGTTTACTATCCTTCATGACTCACCCCCACTTGGCGCACGGCGCGGCTTGACCACTTCTGCGTTCGGCGTGCTGATGTCCACATACTCCCACTGACTCAGGCGATCAAAAGGCGTATCCAGCACGCGCGCGAGCGTCTGCAGCTGGGTCTCCAGCGCGCTCGCGTCGCCAAAGCGTATCTGCAGCGTCGCAGGCGGCTCTGCGCCACGCTGGATCTCTACCCAGAGCCGCACGCCCTGCGTTTTGGAGACCAGCGCACGCGGGTTGCGCACATCCGCGCGCCGATGAACGGTTTGTAAAATCGTGAACGCTCTGCGCATCTCGCCATTCAAAACATCGCCTCGCTGAGGGGGCGGGTAGTCCTGCCCCAGCCGAATCCGTCCACTCAGGGGTTTCGCGTCTTGATTCGGCGGCGCAAAGAGAAATCCTGTCGGGTCGGCGAAGATTCGAGAGCCGTTTGCGGTCTCAATAAGCACATCGGGCGTGCGGGGCGTGATGTAGAGTTGGGCTTTGCCGATGCCCGCCGCGCGCCACTCCGCGAGCTGAATCCAGTCTACCTGTTGCAGGGTTCGCTCCAGCTGACGCGGTGCGTCGGAGAGGGCGACGGGCGCACGCAGCTGGCTACGCAGGGTTTGCTCTACAGTAGCATGCGCTTCCGACGGGACGCCCTGCACCGTGATGTGCGTGAGTTGCGTGCGGGGCGAGAACCAGAGGCTGCAGGCGAGCGCGCCCAGCGTTGCCGCCCACGCCAGCGGCTCAGCGTTGCGCCACAGCCATGCGAAAAGTTTTCGGGCGCGGCTGTGCTTAGCAACGCGACGGCGTGCGGGCTTGGCAGGTGGAGGGTTCAAGGTGAATTTGCCGGTGGGTTCTTGGATGGGCGCGTGGCACGGGCGTCTCGCCCGTGCAGGGGCGTGTGGCTTGGGCGTCCCCGCCCAAGCACTGCCCAGTGATGTACGCAACCCGCCTGACTGCACGGGCAAGGATGCCCCTGCCACACGCCCCTGCACGGGCGAGACGCCCGTGCCACGTAGTTTCACTCTTACACCCTTCTCTCGCCTCAGTAGCCTCATACGCCCTCCAGTGCGTCTTGCAAAATGCGCTCCACCAGCTCGCTGAAGGGGATGCCCGCCGCTTCTGCGCTGCGCGGCAGCAACGAGGTGGGGGTCAAGCCCGGAATCGTGTTCACCTCCAGCACATAGGGGGTGGTCTCGCGCACAATCATATCCACACGGCTCATGCCCCGACAGCCCAGCGCGAGGTGCGCCGCAATCGCCGTCTCCTGCAGCAGGCTCAGGATTTCGTTCGGCAGGCGGGCGGGCACAATCTCCTCCGTCGCGCCCGGAATGTATTTCGCCTGAAAATCGTAGTAGCCGCTCTTGGGGGCGATTTCGACGGGGGGCAACGCCTGCGGCTCGCGCCTGCCCAGCACGGGCACGGAGACCTCCACGCCCTCGATGAGTTCCTCCACCAACACGCTCTCGTCGTAGGCGAGGGCTTTGCGCAGGGCGCGGGGCAGCTCGCTCCAGTCGAACACGCGGGTTGCGCCCAGCGTGGAACCGCCCTGATTCGGCTTGACCATCAACGGCAGGCTCAGCCGTCGGCGGATGCGCTCCAGCGTGTCGTCCTCAGCGTCGCTGACCAGTAGCCCCGTAGGAGTAGTCAGCCCCGCCTCGCGGAACACGATTTTCGCGGCGTACTTGTTCATCGCCAACGCGCTGGGCAACACGCCCGAACCCGTGTAAGGAATGCCCAGCAGCTCCAGCAGCCCCTGCACCGCGCCGTCCTCGCCGTGCTTGCCGTGCAGAGCAATCAGCGCGATATCGGGGCGTTCACGAGTCAGCAACTCCTGTAAGCCCCAGAAGCCCTCCTTGCCCTTCAGCAGCGCGGGGTCGACGGCGACAGCGTAATATTTTTCTGGGTCTAACGCCTGCATCACGCGCAAGCCCGACAGCAGCGATACATCGCGTTCGGGGGAGTCGCCGCCCATCAGCACAGCGACGGTTAGCCGCCGCGCCTGCCCCTGCGCCTCCAGTCGGCGTAGCAGCACGGGTTCAATCTTCTCGATGTCGCCCGCGCCCATCACCACCACCACATCGTTCGGGCGCAGGTGGGGCAGCAGGCGTTGCGGAATCTGCTCCTTGATGGGCACATACAGCGTGGGGGGCGATTCGCGCTCCAGCAGCCCGTCGGCAATCAACGCCGCGCTCACGCCCGGAATCGGCTGCTCGCGGGCGGGGTAGATGTCGGTAATCACCACGAAGTCCGCCGCGCTCAGACTGTCGATTAGCCCGTGCAGTTGGTCGCGCGTGCGGCTATACAGGTGGGGCTGATACACCACCACCAGCCGTCGGTTCGGGAACCGCTGGCGCAACGCACTCAACGCGGCGCGAATCTCTGTCGGATGGTGCGCGTAATCGTCCACGATGGTGACGCCCGTCGCCTCGCCGACAATCTCTTGACGCCGCTTGACCCCTCGGAAGTTTGCCAGCGCGTCGATGATTATGTTAACTGGGATGTTCATCAGCAGCGCGATACAGATAGCCCCCAGCGCGTTCTGCACATTCTGCTCGCCCAGATACGGAATGCGCACGATTGGCTCCGCTTCCGAAAGCCAGTGGCTGTTATGCACGCGGAACTCGGTGTGGGTGGGCGTGCGCTCCAGAATCTCGGCTTCGAGGTCGTTCTGTGCGCCCAGTCCGTACATGATGGGTGGGCGTTCGTGCCCGCCGACGCCGTGCAGCATTTTCGCCATCTCGCGCACGCCGGGGCTGTCGCCGCAGGCAATCAGGTAGCCCTCGCGCGGCACACGCTTGGCGAAGTTCACGAAACTTTTCAGCAACCGCTCAAAAGTGCCGTGATAGTCCAGATGGTCCGCTTCGATGTTGGTAATCAACGCGATGTGAGGTTGCAGGTCGAGGAACGAGTCATACGCTTCGCAGGCTTCCACGACCGCCCACTCGCCCTGCCCCAGCCGCAGGTTGCCCTGCCACGGCGCGGGCAGGGGCACATCCGCGCCAATCAGCACGACGGGGTCGTAGCCCGCGGCTTCCAGAATCGCGGCGGTCATCGCGGTGGTGGTGGATTTGCCGTGTGTGCCTGCAATCGCAATCACTTTGTAGTCGCGCAGCAGCCAGCCCAGCAGTTGCGACCGCCGCCAGATGGGGATTTCGCGTCGCTGCGCCTCAATCACTTCGGGGTTGTCGGGGTGGATTGCGTCGGAGACAATCAGCCAGTCGGGTTGCCCCATACGCTGGGCGTCGTGGGGGGCGTAGGCGTCTGCGCCGAGGGCGCGCAGCGCGTCTAAAGTGGCGGACTCGACCATATCGGAGCCGCTGACGGCGACGCCTTTGTGTCGCAGCCAGCGCGCCAACGCCGACATGCCCGCCCCGCCGATGCCCACAAAGTGGAACCGCATCGACAGGTCTGGCTCGCGATGGGTGGTCAAACGGACGCCTGTGGGCGTATACATGCTCCAACCTCCTCCAGCAGTTGCACGATTCGTTCCGTTGCGTTTGGGATCGCCCACTGGCGCGCGGCATCTTGGATGCGGGCGCGCAGCTCGGGGCAGTCGCGCAGGCTCAGCAGCTGTTCCGCCAGAGTCTGGGGGGAAAGTTCCGCCTGCTCGAGCAGGATGGCTGCGCCGCGCTTCGCCAACGCCTGACAATTATACCGCTGATGCCCCCCCGCCGCGTGCGGATAGGGAATCACAATCATCGGCAATCCGTTGAGAGCGAACTCGGTGAGGCTGCCTGCCCCGCCCCGCCCCACGACCACATCCGCCGCGCGATAGGCGACGCCCATCTGCGGCGCGTTCAGGAACGGGCGTGGATGGTAGTTGCCGTTCAGCCCCATGCGCTCGGCGGTGGCGCGCACGGTCTCGTAGTGCGCCTCGCCCGTCAGGTGCAGCCACTGCAGCTCGCCCGACGGCAGGTACTGCACGGTGTTCAGCACGGCTTCGTTCAACGCCGCCGCTCCCTGACTGCCGCCCACGACCAGCACAGTGAACTTCTCGCGTTTCAGCCCGAACTCGTCGCGCGCCCTGCCCTGCTCCAGCTCAGGCTGATACACTTCGGGGCGCAGCGGCAAGCCCGTGCGCACGACGCGCTCCGCACCGAACGCCCCCGTCGCCTCCTCGAAGTTCACGCAAATCCGCGCGGCGCGTTTCGCCAGCCAGCGGTTCGCCTTGCCCGGCAGCGCGTCTGGCTCCAGCAGGATTAGCCCCCTGCCCCGCTTCAGGTATGCCATCGCGATTGGGATGGATGCGTAGCCCCCTGTGGTGAACAGCAGTTCCGCGCCGAACGGTTCTAAGACGCGCCGCGCTTCACGACTCGCCCGCCAGATGGTCAGCGGTACGCTCCACGGGGTGCGCTTGGTGGAGCGCAACCCGCTCATTTCCAGCAGCGCGTGCGGGACGGGCAGCTCCACACGGGCTTCGATGCCGTGCTGCGCGCCGAGATACAGCACGCTGTGCCCGCGCGCCTGCAACGCCTGCGCCACCGTCAGCGCAGGGAACAGATGCCCGCCCGTGATACCACCCGCGATTGCGATGTTCATGGCGTCTCCTTCATCAGCGACTGCGCGACGCCGACCGCCGCCATCAGGCTGACCAACGCGGAGCCGCCCGCGCTCACGAACGGCAACGGCAAGCCCATCGTGGGCAGCAAGCCGATTGCCATGCTGATGTTCATCAGCGCGCCGACGCCGACCCATACGCCCAGCCCGCCCAGAAACAGCCGTGCGGGGCGCGTGGGGGCGCGCTCGGCGTTGCGGAAACACGACCACACAAACAGCCCCAGCAACCCCACCACCAGCAGGCTGCCGACCAAGCCCGTCTCCTCGGCGATGGTGGCAAAGATGTAGTCGTTCTCGGCGGCGGGCAGGTGGTGCTTCTCGCGCCCCTCGCCCAAGCCCACGCCCAGTAAGCCGCCGCTGCCCACTGCAATCTGCGCCCGCACCATCTGGTAGCCGATGTCGCTCTCGTAGGCGCGTGGATTCAGCGTCGCCAGCACGCGCCGCGTTACATACGCACCCGGCTGCTTCTCCAGCGGCTCGTTGCGCACATGGCTCAGCAACAGCGGCACAAAGGTCAGCAGCACGCCCGCCAGAACTGCCAGAGTCAGCCCCTGAAACACTCGGCTCCAGCTCAGCCCGCCCAGAAACATCACGCCAAAGCCAATTAGAAAGACCAGCCCCGCCGTGTCCTTGTCGGGCTGGCGCACAATCAGGGCGATTCCAGTCAGCCACAGCATCAAGCCCAGCCACAAGCCCTTTGGACGCGCCGCGCTGTATGCCCATACGAACCACAGCAGCACAGCGAACTTGAAAAACTCGGCTGGCTGTACCGAAACCGCTCCGATACCCGGCAGTGAGACGCCTATCCAGCGCGTTGCCCCATTCAGCGTCATCGAGCCGGGCAGCTTCAACACCAGCCATGCAAGCCCAAGCACGCTCAGAATCAGCCACAGCCACGCCGTGCCCAACCAGAACCGCCCGTGCATTAGCCTCGCGAAGCCCATCGCCCCCGCACCAATCAGCAGCCACGCTGTCTGCATTAGCGCAGGGCGCAACGCCGTGAACATGCTGGGCGCTGCGCCGCTCTTATCCAGCCGCAGCAGCTCCGTGATGCCCACACTGAACTGAAACACCAGACCGATTAGCGCGAGTACGAACGGCGTCCACACCATCGCGCTATGGATTTGCACTCTCGGCGCGCTCGCGGTTTCAGGCGCACTGCGCGCTCGCGTCGCCGGTACAGGGGCAGATAGGCTTCTCATGCGTTCACCTCCGCTACGATTCGCTTGAACTCCTCGCCGCGATGGGCGAAGTGGCGAAACTGGTCGAAACTGGCGCAGCCGGGCGCAAGGATGATGCACTCCCCTGCCCTTGCCTGCGCTTTGGCAAGTCGCACGGCGTTCTCCAACGTCTCGGCGTACTGCCAGTGCGTGTAGCCCAGCCGATTCAGCGCATCACCAATCGCCCCTCCGTCGCGTCCAATGAGCAGCGCGGCGCGGGCGTGTCGGGTAATCGACTCGGCAATCTGCTGAATACTGTCATTTTTATCTACACCGCCTGCAATCACGATACACGGCTTGGGCGCGGCTTGCAGCGATTTCTCCAGCGCGTCGGCGTTCGTACACATCGAATTGTTAATGTATCGCACGCCGCCCCACTCGCCGACGAACTCCATTCGGTGCGGCGCGCCCGTGAAAGTGGCAAGCGCGTGGCGCAGCTGCTCGGTTGTGCAGCCCAGTATCGCCGCCACATGCGCGGCGGCAAGCGCGTTTTCGAGGTTGTGCTTGCCTGGCAAGGCAGGCATCGGCGTCTCGGCGAGGTTGAGTGCGCCATCGGCGAGGGAGACGATGGGGTTTTGCGTGGAGAAGAAGATGATGCTCGTAAGCGATAACGAACTCACAACCCACCTCACCCCCTCATCCTCACCATTCAGCACCGCGTAGTCCCCTGCCCCCAGATTCGCCAGAATCTTTGCCTTTGCCAGCGCGTAGGCTTCCCAACTGCCGTGATAGTCCAGATGGTCTTCGCGAATGTTCGTGATTACGGCGATGCGCGGGCGGAAAGCGTGTGTGTGTAGCAACTGGAATGAACTCACTTCCGCGACCAGCCACTCGTCGGGCGCAGCGGTTTCGGCGGCTTCGGTCAGCGTCAGGTCGCCTGCTGTGCCCGCGATGTTGCCGCACAGCCGCGCCTTCAGCCCCATCATGCGCAGGATGTGATGCG
>CAYYCA010000051.1:0-10269 GCA_964470265.1 uncultured Fimbriimonadales bacterium
ACGCGACTACTAGATTGCCTGCTAACTGATCGCTATACTGCTGAAGCACTTCTGATAGTACTTTTATCTTGTTTGCCGCTCGCTCATCTTGCAAACGCAAAAGCACGATGCCGCAGTGTGGTTGTCGATCGCGCACGACGCGCGCGCCGAACTCCTTATCGCTGGTGATGAGAATGCGCTCATCCTGGAACGCAAGGTTCAACACAACGGCATCGTCCGCGCCGCGAGCCTGCTCATAAATGGAGACAACGTCGTAACCTTGCTCGCGCAGCCAGCGCGCAACTGTAGGTCCAGTGCATTCATCGACAAGAAAGCGCATTTATCCCGCTTCCACTTTCAAGGGCGCAAAGCTGATGTTCTCGAGCGTTTCGGCGGCAAAGAGCAAGCAGGCGCGAAGGTCTTCTTGGGTTAGCCCTTCATATTCCTGCAGGATTTCGGCTTCGCTGGCGCCGCTGGCTAACAAGCGCAGAATATAAGCGACAGTAAGGCGCGTGCCACGTATCACAGGTTGCCCAGCCATCACGCGCGGGTCGCTGGCGATACGCTCCATCAGAGCTTTGGTTTCCATCGCGTTCACCATCTGGATTATACCTTGCTCGTCATTTTACGATGTCGCGAGGGTGAGGCGGGTTCTATCAGTGAAGTGCTAAAGTCAACATGCCCGTACACGGCGCGTCAAGACCGCCATCAGCAGGCTCACCAGCCCTGCGCCGACGGCGACGCTGAGCAGCCCTGCCTGAAAACTGCCCGTGAGCGCGACGATGCCGCCGGGGATGAGCGAGCCGCCTACCCCGCCCAGCAGCACGGTCGTCCCGTTATACAGTCCCGTAATCGCCCCGACGCAGTCGGGACGCGCCATCCCCTGCAGCGTTGCGAACTCCTGCGCGTTATAACTGCTCTGCAGGAACACCCCCAGCGCGAGCAGGGAAATCGCCAGCGCGTTGAAAGGCGCAAGCGCCGTCAGCACCACGCAGACGCCCGCCAGAAGCAACCCAACGCTCGCAAACGCTGTGCGCCTGCCCGTCTTATCGCCCAGATATGCCCAGAAAAAGACGCCGACGATGCCTGACAGGAACACGCTAAAGAGCGGCAGGCTCAAATCGCCGAACTCGATCCCGCGTGTGCGGTTCAGGTAGGTCGGCAGCCAGTTCAGAATGCCGAACACGCAGAAGGCGTTGCCAACGCCCGCAGCGATGTAGAGCCAAAGCGTCGTGCTCTTAGCGTTTGCCCATACATTCTGCACTTCACCCACCAGCCCCCTCTCCGTAAACGGAGAGGGAGAGCCGTGCGTGTGTGGGGCAGCATCTCCCCCCTCTCCGTAAACGGAGAGGGGGGCAAGGGGGGTGAGGTCGGGAACAGGGACAGGGGCGTCGCCGACGACAGGTCTATCACTTACAAACCGCGCGACCAGCGGCAGACTGATTGCCAAGCCCGCGAAACCGAGCAGCGCGAAAGTCATCCGCCAGCCGAACCGCTCTGTGAGCGGCACAATCAGCAGCGGCGCGACCGCCAACGCGACGAGAATGCCCGCCACATAAATCGAGTTCGCCCGCCCGCGCTCATGCGGGGGAAACCAGCGGCTCACCAGCGCGCTGTTCATCGGCATATGCACGCTCTCCGCCAGCCCCAGCAGCAACCGCAACCCAATCAACGCCCCCAGCGACCCGCCCAGCGGGTAAAACAGCATCGTACATATCGAAAACCCCAGAATCGAGAGCATCAGGCTGCGCTTCACGCCGAACCGTTCCGCGAGTGGACTGAGCAGAATCTGCGCCAAGCCGAAAGTCAGATAAAACGCGCCCAGTAGATACTGACCATACTGACCTGTCTCATGGTCGCTCCAGCCGAACTCGCGGGCAACCTGCGGCAATACAATCGGAAGATTATTGCGGTCGAGGTAATGCACGAAGACCGTGACTGCCAGCACCAGCGGAATCACCCAGCGGTTGCGCGTCATTTCAGGCGGGGATTGTACCCTGCAGGCAGGAAAATCACGAGTGGCGACGAACCTCCCGTGCGTCATGAAGCGCTATGTATGGCTTGCTTTGGGGTCGTTGCTGGTCGGCGCGTTTGTGTACAGCTGGTATCGGGCGATGGACAACCCCTACCGCAAGGTGATCCGCCTCGAGGACGGCTCTATCGTGCGCATGCTACAGATGACTGTAGGAACAACGCACAAGCTCGGCAGTGAACGGACTTCGCTAATCCAACGATGGTTGGGCGGCGCGCCACACCGACCTGGAATGCAGTTGTGGCGGGTGTTCGATGAACCGACGGTGGTCGTCTGGTTGGAGCAGCGCGCGGGGCGTCCCGTCGCCAATCCGATGCTTACAAACCGACGAATCGATGTATGCGTCGTGGACTCGAAGGGGGCGTGTCTCCCCGCGGAAGTGGAGTTTGTGGGGATGGCGGGGGTGGGAGAAATGGTTTGGGCAATTGTCCTCCCGCGCTTGCCGAAGACGGAGCGTTCAGTGGAACTGCGCGTCCGCCACCCGAAAGCGGAGCGGACGCTGCGGCTGAGTGTGCCCGCGCTGCCTCATCCCGCGCCGCCCGCCCAAACGCCTCAGCCCATCCCCGCCCGTGTGGAGACCGACGAGTTCGTGCTGGTTGTCGAACGGATTGCAGTGGAAGAGCGTCGGTTCCAAGTTGCAGGGACGAACCGCACAGCAATCTGGCGCGGTCTCAAGCCGTATCTGCGCGTTGTTTCGAAAGGAAGGACGGGCGAGCCGTGGCGCATCGCGAAGTTCTGGTTCGAAGACCCCTACGGCAACCGCTATCGCCCTGAGACGCCCCCGCCATGGCACTATCCCTACTGGGTACTCTGCTGTGAGTTGAGGGGAAAGCGATCTCTGTTGGAGCGCATTCCCATTGCGCCGCTCAGCGAGCAGGAGGTGCGAGCGCTCTGGGAGCAGGCAACGCCCCCGTGGTCGCTTCGGCTTGCGCCTTGATGTGCCGAAGTACGCGCCGATGAATCTGATGAATCAGCGCGTCGCACCACCAGCGCCAGTAGAATGCGGGGTAGAGGTTGTGGCGGTACCATGTGGTTCCTTCCAGGCGCGTGCGATTACCAGGAAGCGGAGTGAGGCGGAACTCCCCTTGCTCGGCGATGAAAAAGCCGTGCGTGTGAGGCGTGGGCAGGGGCGCGTAGGGCGAGAGTTCCACCAGTGCAGGCGGATTCTCCACCACACGAAAGCGTAGCTGGCGCGGCGCGTCCCACACAATAATCGGCTCTACGAACGCGCCCGTGGAGAAAACGCAGTACCGACATGCGCCGACGCCTGCACCCTCAATCCGCGCCGCTACGGGATAGGCAATCCCCAGCCGAAACAGCAGCTCAGTTGGCTCAGGCAACGGCGGAAAGGCAATCACATGCCGCCAGACCACTTCGGGCGGGGCGTTTATCTCGACGGCGGTGCGCACCGCGTACAGCGGCGGCTGCGCGAGACGCAACTCCATGCCCATCAGCGCAGGGACGCTCAGTAAAACCAGCGCGCCGAGCCATTCGCCCTGCGGACGGTTCGGACGCGCCTGAATCTGATGCCCGATGACCGCGCCCAGCATGCCCATCAGAATCGCAATCGGCGACGCCATCAGCAGGCACAGCGCGCCCTCCGCCGCCAGCAGAATCAGCCCCGCGCCCCACAACACAATCGCTGCGGCGGCAACCGCAGCGCTATCTTTAGCGTTGCGCGGCGCGTGCGCTCCTGCAATTAGCGGCGCGAGCATCCCAATCGCGAACGGCGCGCCCACGAACAGCCCCCAGCCGTAATGATGAAAATAGTATGCGCCCACGATGCAAAACGCGATTCCAATCGGCGCGGGCAGCAGCGCGCCTGCCCACCAACTGCCTCGCTCGTCGCGCGGGATGAAGCGTCGCCAGCTGCGCGGGACAGGCACAGGGGGCGCGCCAGCACGGTCGGGCAATAAACAGAGCGAGAGAAACAGCAACACATTCAGCAACGGAACGAAAAACAGCAACACCCACGCGCCGTGCAAGCCGACCGTTCGCAGGCGCAGGTAGGTGAGCGCTACGCCCACCAGCGCAAATGGCAGCGCCGTCCAGAGCATCGTGAGGTACATCGTGCGCAGCGCGTCGGAGCCAATTTGCGCCAGCGAATCCTGAACAGGCAAAATCCAGTAGCTCATCGGCAGCCAGCGCACGCCGTAGCGCGCCGCGATGTGCATATCGATCCAGAACTTCAGCAGCGCGAGCAACACCCCCGCCACTGCGTACACTTCACGCCGAAGCATCGTTTTTGAATCTTTACCCTTGCGGGGGAGATTCCTTGCAGGATGTGTTCGCTTTCACAAACACGATAGCCGATTGGGCGAGATCCCTTCGCTCCGCTCGGAATGACAGCTCGGGTTGTTATACCAACCGAGGTTTCAAGTAGTGCAAATCGTCGGCGTCTCGCCGACGATTTGCACTACTTGAACGCTCAATCGGTATTATACCGATTGGGGTTTCAAGCGAGACAAAACCTTCGTAGGTGGCGCATCGACGGTTTTCGCCCTCACCCCCAGCCCCTCTCCCACGCGGTGGGAGAGGGGAGTCGCGTGCATGCGCCGCGCCGCTGGTTCCCCCTCTCCCGCGATGTGGGAGAGGGGCAGGGGTAAGGGCTGCAGTTTGTTTTATTTGAACCCCCACTTGGTATTACTAAACAGCCTCCTACTCATAAGCAGGAATCCCCCTATCGAACACGAATAAAAAGCCTGTGATTGCCTATGCGAGTTCGCGAGTGGTTCTGGACAGGAGGGCTGTGGCTCCTGACGGCGGCGCCTGTGGGAAGCAATGGCGAATCGGTGTGGATTGAGCACGACCCGCGCACGGGCGTCATTTACCCGATGCGTAAAAGCGTCGCCGAAGTGCGCCGTCAGAAGCTGGTTATCCGCTTCGACCCGCCTTTTGCGCGGATACAGACCGAGTATGTGCTGTATAACCCCACCTCTCGCCCTGAGCGACTGCATATCGCGTTCGCCATTCCAGGCAACGCGACGCTGACCCGCCCGCCTGTGTTTTTCGACGGGAAAATGCTTTCCTGGCGCTATCAGAGCGTGAGCGAAGTCTATCGCGAGGTTTTCCCTGTGATCCGCACGCGCTTCGAGCAGGTGCTCAAGCGGTATCCGCTACTGCGGCAGGCGTTGGAACGCGCTTATCAGGCATCCAATGCAAAACCGTATGATAACGACGCTCTCGCCCGTGCGCAGGACGCCTTAGAGCAAGTGTTGAAGAAAACGGGATGCGACCGTTTCGATCTGGCTGTGGATGAGTGGCTGGATGCCTACCGCGACTACCAGTTGGGCGAGGTTAGTTCACGCGCCATCGAGCGAGTTCTTATTGCTGTTGGGGAGCATAAGGTATTGCCTGCCTATCGCTGGAACGCGCTGCCGCGCTATCTGGATCCGCGTACAGGCGCGCTCCGTGAAGGCTGGTCAACAGAGCATAGCGAGGAGATCGAGTATGCCTCTTCTGCCTACGGCGCGGTGTCGCTGTTGCACTTCGAGATCACGCTCCAGCCTCGCCAGCAGCATGGGCTGCGCGTCCAGTACGAACAACTTGCTGGGCACGGTTACTGGACGATGGACTTAGCCGACAGATTGACGCTTTCCGATTATCTGCACCTTCAAGAGAACCCCTCACAGCGCTATGACCTGACCTATCTCTTACGCACTCAGTCGTGGGCGAAGTACGGCGCGATTGACATCGAGGTCTACATCCCGCCTGATCGGCGTTTACGCACGCGCCCAGCGACGCGGTATGTTGGCGTCCAGAACGGCATGCGCCGCTATACAGCTCGGATTACGAACCCGCGCGACAACCTGTATATCGTGGTCGGTTCGCCTGAACTCTTCCGTACTCATGAGCAGGCGTCTCAAGGAGAGCCGTAGCATGCGTACAGCAGGAATCCTTATCGCCTGGTCGCTTACCTTCGCTTACCTGACGGCGCAGGGCGATCCGACGCCGATTAGTGGGATTGTCGATCGTGAGAACAGGCGGCTCATGCCTGCCGCTTCAACGCCCCTGCGTGTGGTTCAGCACAGGCTCACCCTGCGCCCCGAGTTCAACAACTCTTGGCGCATCGAATCGTCCTACCGGCTACACAACCCGACCGACCAACCCGTCCAGACCCGCTTCGCGGTTCCGCTGGAAGGCGGCGCGTTCTATGCCGAGCCGCCCGTATTGCTCGACGGGCGCGCAGTGGAGTGGCTACACCTGAACCGTTTTCACGCATGGCGCGCCTTGGCGCAGGCGTTGCAAGGCATGCAACTCGCCTCGAACCTTTCGCCTCAGAGCGCGGCGCTGGAGACATATGAGAAGCAGTGCGCAGAATGGGCAAGCCAGCGACGCTTCTTGAACGCCGCGCTGAACACGCTCACCCCGCCTTATAAAGCGTTCAAAAGCCCGCCGTCCGGGTGGCGCAATATCGAGTATGAGTGGCTGATTTTCACGGTGTCCGTGCCTGCCCGCTCCGAGCGCACGCTCACCCTGCGCTATCAGTTCGTTACGGAGCGCGCTCAAACCTACACCGATGCCGAAGAGTTGTGGCTCGCCCCAGTACATCTGGTGTATGTTCGCGCCACAGAGCGCCTCGCGTTTGACGCACCCACTCAGGTTCGGGTAATCCTGCCGCGCCCGTGGACGCTGCGCAGTCATCCCCCCTTACAAGCGCGGGGCGTGCGCAACGACGAGCGGGTCTATGAAGGCGCGTTGCGTGCTGCTCAACAACTCGCGCTCGTGGCGGGAACGCCGCGCGACTTGCGTAAAATCGGGGTGGTGGGCGACGCGCTGCCGCCCACATCCGTGGTCGACTGGGAAGCTGAGGTGCTGAACGGCGCGCCGTATGTGGCGACGGAATGGTTCGCGAGCATCGGTGGCGCGGGCGCGCCTCGAGCGCAACTACGCCTCCTGCGCGACGGCGCGGAGATAAAGTATGCAAACCACACGCTCCGCCTTGTCGACGGCTCACGCCGCGCGCTCTGGAACGGCAACCCTGTGCCGCTCACCGCGCCGCCGCTGCGTGTAGACGGCAGGGTTTATCTCCATCTGCGCGATTTCGCGTTCTGGATCTGGCAACTGGGCGGCGAGGCGTTATGGGGCGATTATCCCCGTCGGATCGAGCAGATTACTGTGCGCCTGCACCCCGATAAAACCCACTATGAGGTGAACTGGAAACGATAACCTGCGGCGCGGCGGCGGAGGATCCCCGCCGCCGCGCCGTTGCCCCCTACTGCCGCAATCGTCGGATCGAAACCTGCTCCAGCTCCTCCCCACGCTGGATGACCAGCGTCTCGTTATCGCGCCAGTCGAAGCCGATACAACCCGTCGCTTCCAGTGCGCTAATCACACCCCCACGCGCCTCCTTTGGATGCGTCGTATGGAGCGTGCGCACCACCCCTGTCGGAATGTCCAGCACATAGAATCCATCGCGCGTGTACCACGCCAGTTTATCGCCCTGCGGGGAGAAGCGATAATAGGTATAGTCACGACCGGCGTCCGCTTTGAGCGCGGCGTGGGGAATCAGCGCGAGTCGTCGCAGCGCGCCGCCATGCAGACTGCGTTCGAACACGGCAAGGTACTCCTCGTGCTTGACCCGCGCCCAGCGCACGACGCTGCTTGTAGCGTCCACCCAGAACGCCTGCACATCGTTGGAGGTCGTGAACGGCGTCAGGTGTTCGCCCCGCCACAGATAGAGATTGCCCTCGCGCGCCGTCGACGACCAGACGCCATCCTCGCTGCAATAAGTCCCTGAATCGCCCAACAGCACGAGCGCGCTGAACGGCGCGTCCGAAAGCAGCACCGCCCAATCCCAGACGATAATATCGTCGTAGTACCCCTCAGGAACTTTTACTGCCCCCACGCGCGTCCATGTGTCGGCGCGATAGACGGCGACGGTGTCCGTATTATCGTGATAGACCGTCAGATACTTCCCGTCGCGGCTCCACTGGGCGGCGGTGGGCGAGTCGATGGGCAAGTGCAGCAACTTGCGCGAAGTGAGTTCGTAAAGCATCAGGCTATAGCGTACCCCTTGACCCTCAGACACCTCCTCTGCTGCGATGTCGACTTCCTGCGCAGGTTCATCGGGGGCTGCAGGCTCCGCCTCTTGTACGATAAAGCTCAAGGCGCGCGAGTCAGGCGTCCATTGACAACCAAAAAGCCATCGGAAGGGCGCTCTGGAACCCACCTCTGAACTGAACGGGGTGATTAGCGTCACATCATCGCGGTCAAACTCATAAAGAGTCAGCTCGGCGTACAGCTCCTCCTCGGAGACTCTCACTTCCCGAACGACGGTCGTGTAGCGTCCATCGGGCGACACGTGCACCCAGCCCTGATCGCCGCAACCCGACAGCCCCAGTGCTGTGAGCAGGCTGACCCAAGTACCTGCGAGTTTCGTGAGACGCACCGGAATCGCCTCCCATGCTACTATACTCCCCGACGCGGGGCGGGTGACAGGGACTTTAGTCCTAATTTCGCTTCAGAATCTCGGCAGGCTCGCCATAGCGGCGCAGGCTGTTGTGATTCTCGAACAGCACATAGGGCAACAGCGCGGCGTCGCCCAGTCGCGCCAACTGGTTCAGCTCCGAGCTCCAGAAGCGCGTGTTCGTGCTGAGAATCAGCGGCGTCAGGCGGTAGTCCAGCGTCGCCAAAAAGTGTTCGAAGCCGATAATGTTGAACCAGTTCTCAGCGATGAGCATACGGGTAATCTGCTCGTGAGGGATGAGAGCAACCACGCGCCAGTAGTCCAGCTCAGCGCGCGTCAGTTCACGGATTTTCGCCAGCAGCGTTTGGAGGATGGGCGCGTCGGGGGGCAGCAACATGATTTGCGCTTCTGTGCGCTGGAGCATCTGGCGGAGCTGCTGGCGGTCGTGGAGCGCGGCGAGCCACTGCTCCAGTCTGGGCGCGTCGGGTTTAACGAACAGTGTCTGCAAATCGGGGCGCGCACGCAGCTTCTGGAACAGGGGCAGGGCGCGGGGCGCGTTCGGCAGCGCGGCGCGCAACGCGGCGGTCGCTCGCGGCTCAGTAAAACCCAGCAGCAGCTCGCAGGCGCGCAGGCGCGTCATCGGGCTTTTGCTATTCGCAAGGCGAATCAACACAGGCCGCGCGTCCTGCTGGAGCGACTGGAGTTTCTGAATGGCAATCGGCGCGGTTCCACTATGCGCGAGGGTCAGCTGCAGGGGAAGCAGCGGGTCATTCGGCTGCCAAGCGTCGACAATCTGATAAATCGCGGGGAGCGTCTCCAGCAGCGACGCCTCGCCGCGAAACAGCGCAACGAACGGCTCCGCAAACGCGGGCGCGGCGGTCTGGCGTGTCGGCTCGCGCAAAAGCCCTGGATCGAGCGTGGGCAGGCTGCGGGTCTGCAGCCGCGCCAGACACTGCTCGCAGGCATAGTGCAGCCGCGCAAGTTCGTTCAGCTGCACGCGCGAGTCGCTGGTCTCCAGCACGCGCTGCAGGCTCTCGGCGAGCGGGGCGAGCGACTCGTAGGGCTGTATCGCCGCGAGCGCGTCGCGCAACGGCTCCAGCCCGCCCGCGCGACTCAATCCCAGCGCCAGCGCGTGCTGTATCGACTCGTGCAACTGCTCCAGAACGGCTTGCATGGTTAGCGTATAATATAGCATGAGTGAGGTCCAATTTCCACTGATGCACATCCTCGAAGGTACATGGGATGAGATTGCGGCGCGCCCATGAGTGGAAGGGCAAGCGGGTTCGTCTGATATGTCCCTCAAAGGTTAAGGCATCCCCGAACGATTGGGCGCGGGGACCGCTTTACCTCGAAGCACTTAGAGGCTGTTTAAGAAATCGGACCGCAAGTTCACGGAACCGCAAATCGTGCGCTTTTGAACAGACGGCTGATGGGATTTGAGAATATTAACTGACCATCCCCCCCTCCTTTAGGTTCCCCCCGCTACGCGAGGGGAACCAAGCAGGGCGCGGTTCCCCCTACGCAGTAGGGGGAACCTTACGGAGGGGGTTCGTTCAACTCGCACCTGACTCTTTTCCACACTTTTTGCCCCCCTCCTTTAGGTTCCCCCCGCTACGCGAGGGGAACCAAGCAGGGCGCGGTTCCCCCTACGCAGTAGGGGGAACCTTACGGAGGGGGTTCGTTCAACTCGCACCTGACTCTTTTCCACACTTTTTGCCCCCCTCCTTTAGGTTCCCCCCGCTACGCGAGGGGAACCAAGCAGGGCGCGGTTCCCCCTACGCAGTAGGGGGAACCTACGGAGGGGGTTCTTGAAAAATACCGCTTCTACTCACAGGTTAAGGTAGAGCGT